>JBBQIG010000061.1:0-13353 GCA_038324715.1 Anaerolineae bacterium
TATGACAATATCATCAATGGCGATCCACAGTTCCGCACCTATGCGTGGATGGAAGATATGCGCGCCCAAGTGGAACGCTCCGTCATTCGCCCCTTCAACAACTACTTCTCCATCCAAGACACCCACTATCGCAATTTCGTGGTACAGATGGTCGAGCCAGGCTCCACCATGACCCCGGAAGAATGTGCCAAGGCGATTTTGGAAGCCAGTCGAGAAGAAATTTCCAAGCAACAGGCGTAGTAGTACGTCAACTAGAAGCCGTCTCAAACATGTCATTCCGAGCAAAGCGAGGGATCTCTGACTCTGCTACCAGGCAGAGAGATCCTTCGCCGCAGCGGCTCAGGGTGACAAACGTGAATTTTGAGAGTAGTTGTAATTCATTCTGCTGTACCTACTCGGAAGCTTGAGAGATTCAAGTTTCCGAGTAGGCAGTATCTCTAAGGTATCTGTCGAAGATAGCTCAATGCGGTATTTCACCAGGAGTGAGTGTTGAGGTAAGTTTTATGAATACTTTTGTGCGTGGACTCAGACGAAACCTGCGTCCAGCCAATCTAACGGTCCATCTGGCACTGCTTGCCATTGCCATTATTTGTCTGCTACCCATTATCTGGACCATCTCGTCGTCATTCAAAGATCGCAACGAGCTTTATATGGCAACGCCGACTTTGCTCCCCCAAAACCCCACGTTGGAAAACTATAGGTGGATGTTCTCACAGTCGGACATGAGCCGCCTTCCCCTCAATATGTGGAATAGTGTCAAGGTTACGATGGGAGCTGTCATCATCCAGAGCATTATTGCCACAATGGCAGGCTTTGCTTTTGCCCGCCTGCGCTTTAAGGGGCGCGACCTGCTCTTCTATGCGCTGATCCTGATGATGTTTATTCCGCGCGCGGGCGGACTGATGGCTCTCTATGAATTGATGGACTTTCTGAATCTGCGTAACTCTCATCTGGGGTTGATGCTGCTTTTTCCCAGCGCCATTAGCGTCTCGCTCTTTATCATGCGCCAAAATTTTCTCAGTTTGCCGCGCGAATTGGAAGAGGCGGCTATTATCGATGGAGCCAATACCTGGCAGTTGTTTTGGAATGTAGGCGTGCCCATGGTGCGTGGCGGCATTGCGGTGGTGGCGATTTGGGAATTCATCTATGTATGGGGCGAATATCTGATCACCCTAACCCTCATCGACTTCCCCGAATTGGAGACACTTGCGCTGGCAGTGACCAAGTTGCAAGGGTGGGGTGCGCACTTTACATCAAGCATTTTGGCGGGCTATGGCGTTGAATCAGCGGCGTACGTTGTTGCCATGATGCCCGTCATTCTCATTTTCATTCTTCTCCAACGCTGGTTTGTGCAAGGCTTGAGTGAAGGCATTCTTAAGCAATAAGCACGGTTGGTTACCTCTTGGAGGTATTGAGAGCAAAGAGCATGGTAAAACAAAAAGTCCAAAATATCTCCAAGCCAGCAGCACTCCCATCCGATCCACGCGCCGTGGATGACGTGCGTTCACAAGGCAGTGGGGCTGTTGTCAAACAGTTTATGAGCGAGCTTTTCTCTCTCCATCGACAGGAATGGGGGAATCTGTGGGGCTACGTCTTTATTGCGCCGGCAGTGCTACTCTATCTGGTCTTTCAAGCATGGCCCATCTTGCGCGGTCTTTTTATGGCCTTCTCAGATTATCGCTGGATCATCCCATCGACGCATGGTCTAGCTGGCTTCAATGGGTTGGATAACTGGGTGGAAATGTTCCAAGATGGAACCTTCTGGCGTAGTTTCTGGATTGCGGTGAGATTTAGTTTGCTGGTGATGCCCATAACCTTAGTTCTCTCGTTGACCACCGCAGTGCTCATTTCACAGGTGCGTAACGGCGTAGTTGCCGGCACCTATCGGGTTATCGCCTACCTGCCCGTGATCCTGCCGATTTCGGTTGCCATGTTGGTCTGGGCAAAACTTTTTGACTTCCGCTTTGGCTATCTCAATATCCTGCTCCAATCTGTGGGCGTTGAAAATCCTCCCAACTGGCTCGGCTCGCCCAATCTCGCACTCTATGCAATGGTCATGCCGACCATTTGGTCGCGCTTTGGCTCTTGGACACTGCTTTTTATTATTGGCATTTACAACATCAATCGCGAGATCTATGAAGCGGCGCGCGTGGATGGGGCAACGGGCTGGAAGCAATTCTTGCACATCACAATACCGTTGCTTAAACCAGTCTTTGTACTTGTGTTGGTGTTGGGGACAGGGGTTGTCAGCGCCACCGAGGAGTCAATGATTCTCTTTCAAGGCACTACCGGAGGCCCAGCAGAGGCGGCACTCACTACAGGGGTCTATCTTTATCGCATTGCCTTTATTCATGGCGACATGCGTATGGGCTATGCTGCCACAATGTCGCTCTTCTTGGGGCTGGTCAACATGCTGGTCACGATCATCGTCTTCAAGTCTTTGCAGACAGAGCGCACGTAAGGCATAGTCCTTTCCCCATTTCAGCCATAAAAACTCACCTTCCTTGGAGTTTCAAGCTCCGAGGAAGATTTCTTCTTGCTATGTCATAGATCAGTGGGTATCTTGCTCATAAACAACGGGCGCATTGCCAACCCCTTGTGTTGTGCGGCGCGCAATCTCTTGACGAACCACCGGAGCAACCTGTGTGCCCAACAATTCAATCGCCCGCATCATCTTATCATGGGCAATTGTGCCAACGCCGAGTTGCAGCAATAATCGCTGATGACCAAAGATCTCGTGCTGGAAGAGAACCTTTTCGATGATTTCATCTGGATTGCCCACAAAGTCGGCACCGCGCAAGGTTTTGGATGCTTCAAGTTGCTGTCGGGTCGAGGGTTGCCAACCACGCTCACGCCCGATCTTGTTCATCATGATGGTTGCGGTGGGATAGTAGAGATCTGCCGCTTCTTTAGAATCTTCAGCAATAAAGCCATGCGAATTGATGCTCAAGGGCAATTGTGCAGGGTCATGTCCACCTTCACGCGCGGCATCTCGGAAGAGTTGTGCCATTGGGGCAAAGCGTTCAGGCATTCCCCCGATGATCGCCAACGCCATTGGCAGTCCTAACATTCCCGCGCGCACCACGGATTCGGGCGTGCCACCCACTGCCAGCCAGAGTGGCAATGGCTGCTGCATGGGGCGCGGATAGACTCCCTGACCCTGTAAGGCGGCGCGGTGCTTGCCCGACCAAGTGACCTTCTCGGACTCGCGCAATGTCAAAAGCAGAGCCAGTTTCTCTTCAAAGAGTTCGTTGTATTGCTTCAGGTCATAGCCAAAGAGTGGAAACGACTCAATAAATGAGCCACGTCCCGCCATGATCTCAGCACGTCCATGCGAGATCAAATCAAGCGTTGCAAAGTCTTGAAAGACGCGCACAGGATCATCCGAACTGAGCACCGTCACCGCCGACGTGAGGCGAATCTTCTGGGTGCGCGCTGCCGCTGCTGCCAGGATGACGGCTGGTGATGATGCAACAAACTCAGGGCGGTGATGCTCCCCAATACCAAAGACGTCCAGCCCCACTTGGTCAGCCAACTCAACAGTTTCAAGCAAATTACTCAGGCGCTGGGCAGGTGTCACCATCTGGTTGGTAGCCAAGTCCGTTGTTAGCTCGACAAACGAGTAGATGCCCACTTCAAACGCAGGTTGGCTGCTCGCTTTTTCAGAGATAGGTGTATGGTTTTGGGTACTCATAAATTAATTCCTCAAGGATTTTCACTGTGGACTTTGCTACTAAGATGCGTTGATCTAGCGTATCCCTTTTAGCATCATTAGGCTGAAAGGTTCATTCCGATATAATCCACAGACGTACTACATGGTCAAAGAAATTTGGAGACTACGTAATTGAATACTTGCTACAACTGGCCTTGAAGCTTCTGAAAGTGACCATGTTTTGTATGACAACTAAGACTACCTCTACCTACTCCTCGAATACAACAAATATGGCCCCTTGTCATCCACCGCGGCTTTTTCAAAGGACATGCCCATATTCTCTGCTACCTTGACAGAGGCGACATTCTCTTTATCCATCATGCAGATTAGGCGCGGCATTTGCAGCACCTCAAAGCCGTATTGAACAATTGCCTGTGCCACCTCTGTGCCCAGCCCTTGCCGCCAATACCTCTCGGCGAGCAGATAGGCGACTTCCACCTCTTGGCGCTCCTCAATAGTCCACGGCAGCAGCCCACAGCGCCCAATAAACTCACCCGTCTCTTTATAAATAGTCGCCCACAGCCCATATCCATACTTGCCGTAGTAGACGTCAATGATCCACTCTAATTCTTCTTTGGTTTCTTCATAGGTCAAGGTGCCTTCGGGGAAATATTTGCGCACATTGGGTTCCTTGTAGAGCGCATACAGATCATCTAAATCGTTGAGGGTAAGCGGTCTGAGCAAAAGCCGCTTGGTTTCAAGAATGGTCGTGGTAACATCAGACATCGCAAGTACCCCCTTATGATCTTCAAAAAGATGAACCTACAATTTGCGGCACAAGCCTTGACCAAAACAAGCTAGCGCGAGCGATCATTGTGACGGAAATGGACAAAGATGCGTCCGAAATTGCGGTCATCTTTTTCCACGCGATGATAGAGCGCCTTGATGTGTGATTGATTCAGGAAACGCAGCACACTCTTCTTAAGTTGACCACTGCCTTTGCCGGGGATAATCTCCACCAGTTCAATGCGCTTGTCCACTGCCTCCTGGATGATTCGATTGAGTTCTGCGTCAATTTTAGCTCCACGGTTATAAATCTCGTGGAGGTCAAGCTTTAACTTTGCCATCGTCGTTCCATACCCCAACTTGTCGATTCAATACACAACTGCACTAACTAATCAACCTGCCGCGCTCTCTAAAGCGTTGCGGACTCATCAACTCAATGTAGCGTACCACAGGCAGCAAGCTCTTTCAACCAATCGCGGAATAGCGCGAACTTATGCAGCCTAGACAGATAGGTATTCACCTGTATCAGTGTATGAATTTATCTGTGCGAGAACGGCGACAAATCCCAATTCATGCTAAAATTCAGAGGATTCTGAATTAGACTGCACTGCACAAATCACGATAAAGGGTTGGCACAATGAACACAATTGCACCAAAGGAACAGATTAGCTTTGAGACCAACAAGCGACTGCTCAATCGTTATCGCTTTATTGAGTATGAAACGATGCGGATTTTGGCGGGTTGGCTTCCTGCAATCGCCAAGATGGAACTCAAGTTGGCGGTGGGCAGGCTAATCTGGGAGGATTCGCAGCATGTGCAATATCTCTATCAGCGACTGCGTGAAGTGCAGACACCTGCTTTCCGTCCCCCTGGTGATAATGCCTTAGAGCAATTGATGCACACGGCGGTTGACGCACCGAATGAGTTGGATCTGCTCGCGGGAATTTTCCGCGTGATCAAGCCAGCACTCGTGGAAGCCTACCGCTGGCATATCAACCAGACCTTTGCCAATCCCGATGCCCCCACCCTCTATGCCTTCAAGCACATTTTGGTGGATGAAGAAGAGCAACTGCTGTGGGCGCAACACGAATTGGCGCACCATCCCGTGGGCGCGTGGGAGCAGTATCTTGCGGGGCTGCTTGCTGCGGCAGGTGGCGTCACTGGACAGGCAGAACGCGCCCCTGCGCCGAGCTACCCCGAGGCGGTACTCGGCAAACGCCGCCACTTTGTTGCCCCGCGTGTGGCTGTGCGCGATGAGCGCTTTAACTTGGTGAACCGCAACGCTGGTCAGCGCATCGCAGACCCAGACATTGCCATGCGTCGTCAATTGGAATTTGAGAGCTACAGCCAGGAGATGCTCGCCGCCGAAACCGTTGCGTTGGTCATCTACCTCACCCCAGAGATGCCGTGGGAATTTGCCTATGACTCAGCCCGCCACCTCTATGACGAAACGCGTCATTGCCGCCTGGGCATTGAGTGGATGGCACAACATGGCCTCGACTATACAACAGTTCCCCAAAACACGGACATTTACGCGTGGCGCAGCCAGTATGATCCTGCCACCCAATACACGCTCTTAACGATGGGCAACGAGGTACATGCCTTCCCCTACCGCCATGAGAGCATCGCCGCCTATAGCCAATACAACGACCAACTCTCGATCCAGTACATTACCTATGATATGGCGGATGAACGCACCCATGTCGCCTATGGCAAGAAGTGGATTCCTGTGCTGCTGGAAAAGACAGGCATCAATACCCCTGCCGAGCAGTTTATCACCGAGACTGTAGCACTTTGGGAAGCTGAATATCGAACGGGCAAACTCCCTATTCACCAGCCACCCCTTGCACACGAGCTAGCGCAAAGTGGAGGCTAAACGAGTGGATGCGAAAAATCCATCTCAACTCAACCGTCTCTCCACCCACTTATGTGCTTAAAATCAGGTAGCAAAATCAGCCGGAGGAATCGCAATGCAACAAGCTTCAATTCTGATCATTGGGGGTGGCATCATTGGCTTGAGCACAGCCTACCATCTGGCGCTCCGCGGCTTTAGCCACATCACTGTTTTGGAGAAAGATAGCATTGGGGCTGGTTCCAGCAGTCGCGCCGCGGGCATTATCACAGGGCTGCTCTGGTCTGATACAGGGGTGCTGGCACGCAAGATTAGCCTGCAACGTTTTCACGAACTTTCAGACGAATTGCCGGGATATCGCTTTCAAGCAGTCGGCGCGCTGAACGTCTTTGACCCGCCAACATGGCCCGCGCGCACCCAACTCTTGCCACTCTATGACCGTCATGGCATCGACTATGAAATTCTCACTGCCGTCGAAACCAGAGAGCGTTGGCCCGAATTAACCCCAAGCGAAGAGATCATCGGCTTACATGATCCGCTGGGAGGCTATAGTGAACCCGATGAGATGCTGCCTGCGCTGGCTCGCCGTTGCCGTGAACTCGGTGTGGAAATCCGCGAACAATGCCCCATTACAGGCTTTGTGGAGCAAAGCGGGCGCATCGAGGGAGTCACCTTGCAGGATGGCTCGCTTGGGGCAGATGTCATAGTCTGTACCGTTCATGCGTGGATGGGCGTTGTTCTTGCACAATTGGGAATACCTGTCCCCGTAAAAGCTTTTGTGCATCAGCGTTTTGTCACCACGGCACTTAAGAGCGCAATCAACATTCCTGCGGTCAATGCCAATCCACAAGGAGGCTATCTGCGCCCTGCCAGCGGCAATCGCATTCTGGTGGGTGGCGGCACAGCCCCCAGCAATCACCCCAGTAATCCTCACGGGGAAGAAGTGCGCGTCAACTCTCTCGACTATAGCATGGGGAGTGTGGTTGCGCCTGCCTTTGCAAAGGGTGCGCTTACCCGAGATGTCACTCCCTTGCTGCCACGTCTTGTCCAAACCCGGTGGGAATTTGAAAAGGCAGGGTTGATCTGCTACTCAGTGGATGGCGAACCGATTCTGGGGCCAACGCCAGCATATCCAAATCTGTTCCTGGGCTGCGCCTTTCATTCGGGCGGCTTTGCCTACAGCCCAGCCGCGGGGCTGCTCCTGGCAGAATTGGTGGCAGATGGACGTACACAGATCGATATCAGTGCCTTTTCACCTGCTCGTTTTACAATGAGTGCAACCCAGGAATATTTGGGGGCGGATTCGATCGCAGGGGAAGGTGAACGGCGACGTCACTAATTTGTACACATAAATCAAGCGTCGTGAATTTTTAACTCACTGTTCATTAACCACTTCATTACCCACGAACCCCAAATCATAAGGTTCAAAAATAAAAGCATCAAACACCCACAGGAGTCATAATGCGTAAAAGCAAGATGTTGGATAAGTTCCGCAGTGGCGGTTTCGCCCGTGTCTGCGCACTAGGTCACTTTCTCCCCTTTTACATTCGCTATGCTGCCGAATTCAAATATGATGGCATCTGGTTAGACCTGGAGCATCGCGCCATGGATGCGCGTGATGTTCAGACGTTGATCTCTTTCTGTAAATATAACGACATTGATTGCATGGTGCGCCCACCCACACAGGAGCCAACCCACCTCTATCGCTATCTGGAAGATGGCGCGGCGGGCTTCCTTGTGCCGCTGGTTTCAGATGCACAGACAGCGCGTAATCTTGTGCAGGCAATCAAGTATCCACCCTTGGGCAACCGCGGCATGGATGGCGCGGGGTTTGATGGTGATTATGGCATTAGTGTCTGGAAGCCTGGCTCAACCTACAACGCCGATGCCAACCGCGAGACTTTTATTATTACGCAGGTGGAAACATTGCAAGCAGTGGCGAATGCAGACGAAATCGCCTCTGTCGAGGGCATTGATGGCCTTTTCATTGGCCCAGGCGATCTCAGCTTGCGGATTGCCAACACACCGGGTGGCACAGAGATGACAATGGATAAGGCGATTGAGATTGTTGCTGCCGCGGCCAAAAAGCATAACAAGATTTGGGGCATTACGGCTGGCTCTGTTGCCGACATTCAGCGCTTCCGCGACCTGGGCGCACAAATTGTGCCGTGGGGTGGCGATTTTGCGCTGATGAACGTGCTCAAGAATGCCAGCCAGGAGCTAGATACGATCCCAGGGGCGTAGATACCCTTGTGACGGTAGGGATGCCCCACACCTAGCGAGAGTATGCTGGAATTCAACCAAGTACAAAGGCCGTCCTGCAGAGGGTTTGTCCGCGATGAAAGCGGATGCCCTTTGCAGGACGTTTTGATTCCAAGGGCTGTGCTGCGCTAGCGGTTCATCTACCATCATCAAGAGACTATTGTATCCAGATTCCTTGTATCCAGATTCCTTGTATCCAGATTCCTAACGTAATGCTGTATCTCGGTCTGTGCGCATTATCTGAAAAGTAGCCAAGAATAAGGCAGTCTGTTACGTACATTTCTATACGTACATTTGCACAAAGGAGCCTACCATGAGCAATTACATTAAGCGACGCGAAGATGTGAATCCTGAAGAGGGTGAGCGCGAGTATGGAGATGTAGAGTTTGCGGATCCTACCAACAACAAGTATCCGATCGACACGCCGAAGCATATTCGCGCAGCGTGGCGCTACATCAATCAAGAGGACAACGCAGAAAAGTATGAGCCAGAAGAGGTAGAAACCATCAAAGGGCGCATCAAACGTGCGGCAAGCAAGCACGACATTGAGATCAATGACGATGACTAAGGGGTTCACAGAAGGTCAAGTACAAAGTTATCAGACTTAGGGATTGCCTCTGCTTGTAGCAGAGGCAATCCCTAAGAATTTTAGTGAACAGAGGTTGGTTTTCCACCCGCTGCGACCGAACGGAACATGGCATCAATCAGTTCAACAGAGCGTGCAGCGGCTTCGCCAGGAGAGTCATTGGTTCCACGCCCCTGAATTAGCTCCACAAAACGGTTGGGAGGCCCATCACAATCATAGGCACCTTCCTCTGCCGGGATGTCGTGGTGGATATGCTTGCCGTCGTGACGGAAGATATCAAGACGTTCGCGGTCTAGGTCAAGGGTGATTAAACCATCACTCCCAAAGACGCGCACATCCACCTGAAACTTGACCCCAGCGGGCAAGGTTGCAGCGCCAGAGACAATGCCCACCGCGCCATTGTCAAATGCCACCGAGGCAGCGTTATACATGTCTACAGATGAATTTGGCGCGCTCATGCGTGCGCTTACTTCGCTGGCACGCAGACCTGTTAGCCAAAACATGAGTCCAGTGGCGTGGGTAATCTGCCCGTGGGCATAGCCGCCTCCATTCTCTTTCACCTGCCAGGTGGCTGGGTCTGGCTCGGTGTAATCCACCACCCGTTGTGAAAGTGGTTCACCATTATTGCCAAAGAGCATTTTCGTGGGTGAAGCCATGTGGCAGAGTGCATACTCAATTTGGCCGATTGTGCCTTCATCCAAGTATTGCTTTGCCCGCTTGATAAAAGACTTGTAGTGCCAGCCATAGGGCACGATTAGATGTAGATTGCGTTCCTTCGCCAGATTCACCAAGTCCCACGCTTGGTCGGCTTTCAGCGTCATTGGCTTTTCGCACATGACATGCCGTCCACTGAGCAAAGCGGCACGTGTGTGCTCATAGTGTAAATAGTGGGGCGATGTGACCACGACCCCATCCAGATCTTGTTCAAGTAATTCGTGATAATCTTCTGTGGCAAAGGGAAAACCAAACTTCTCTTTCACCGCTTGCAGCATCTCTGGCCCCAACCGGCAAACAGCGGCTAGCTCAACATCCTCGCGCTGGGCCAATACAGGCATGTGGTTGGCGGTTGCCCACCAGCCAGCGCCAATGAACCCGATGCGGCTCTTCTCCATAAGTCACCTCCCTAAGCACTGTTGATAGGTTCAACTTGGTTTGTTATTAATTCGTTTCTCGCCAAAGTGGGGAACGTAGCGTCTCATCAATCTAGCCTGTTGAGTCGTAGCTCATTAAGCCGAATAGCCAGTAGAAACAGGGCAAGATTACAGGTGGCTACCACTTGAAGGATAACCAAAGCAATCGAATTATTAGCCTGATCTTATTAACCTGACAGCGGACGATAGAATCTGATGTTGAAAATTGTATCACACTCGATACCACAATGAGAGTATAGTGACTACTCCCAAGCCTAAAGGCGTTGGGCTTCTAGGGATTGAGTACCCATGCTAAAGCTGCCCAACCTGTACGAACAAAGTCAGTGTCAAGCTAAATACCGTGCCAAATAGAAGTCGTCCACGCTGCCCTTTGCTTCTTTTCTTATCACTCGCTTGTTTCTGCTTGCTGCGAGCTTGTTGTTTCTCTTCTGCTGTGCGCACCCGCTGTTCTACCATCAGTGGGTACGACCGTCGTTCTTGCACGCTTACCAAGGAGAAAGCAAAAAATGCCAAGCCAGGCACAGCCTTGCCATAGATCGACGAGAAGAAACGATCCAACCCAAAGCTCTGCTTGCCTGCCTTGGTGACAATCGTCTCATCACCTGCCAATACATACTCATGCTCTGCTCGCAGCAGATGGTGACGCACGAAGAGCCAACTCATCGACGCCCATGGCAGCGTCTTGCCAAACAATCGTTGCACGCTGCGGTAGCTTCCGCCTTTCTCCGCCCAGCGCGAGATGCCTAACATCGCGGGTGCCCCCTGGGCGCGCCCGCTCATCGTCAGCATCGCCATGATGATGCGGCTCAGTTGTTTGAGCGTTGTCCTGTCCACATTTTGGTCTAAACAGACCAAGAGAGAGATAGTATCGGGCATGAGCGGTTGTCTCGGAATAGGGTTTTGCCTTTGTCAGCATAAATCTTATCCTATTCAGCCGCTCTATCTCTATTTCTCGCTCCTTTTTGGCGAAGGTAGTGATCTTTATTACCCATTATTATATGATTAGGCAGCAGTAGACACATAAGATCTCCAGACATTTTTCCCGCTGAGAAACACCCCGGTGAAATCAAGCTTAAGGTGTTATTCGTGTACCCCGTAGCCATCGATGCATTTGGCATAGCAGGTGGGCAGGAAATGGTATAAGATGAATCTAGAAGAGCAAAAATCATCAAGCTTGCCCTTGCAGCAGGTTATTGAAAGTTTGCGTAGTCAGCTTGCAGAGGCAGAGGAAATCTTAGAGGCGATTGCCCAGCACAAAGTCGATGCCTTTGTCATTAACGGGCCAAAAGAAGAGCAGGTCTACACCCTACGCGGGGCGGACTACGCCTACCAGGTTATTCTGGAAACAATTAATGAAGGTGCCGCCACTTTAGGGATAGATGGCACCCTCTATTACTGCAATCCATCTTTTGCTACTCTACTTCAGCTACCACCACAGCAACTTGTCGGCATACCGCTAAGTCGTTTTGTAGATCCTGAAGATTTATCCCTCTATACATCACTTATTGAACAGGGTTCGCTAGACCACAGCAGAGGCGAGGTCGTGCTTCAGGCGGCCAACGGCACCCGTATACCGGTCTTGCTCTCATGTAGTTCGCTTAAAATCGGCGAAATACCGGGTATTTGTTTGGTCGCGACCGATTTGACCGAGCAAAAGCGACAAGACGAGATTGTTGCTGCCGAGCGATTGGCGCGTTCCATCTTGGAACAAAGCAGTGAGGCAATGGTGGTCTGCGATGTTGAAGGGCAGATCATTCGCGCCAATCGCAAAGCCCATCAGTTGTGTGGTCGCAACCCTCTGCTTCATCGATTTGACAAAGCATTCCCTCTCTACAGGAATATCAGCGACGAAGCCTCTCGCGACCCAGTAAACAAAGAACTGCTCGCTCTATCTGGACAAGAACTTGCGCAAAACCCAGTACATTTCTCCTTTGCAGCCGATGTGAGCAATCAGATTGTTCAAAACCAGGAAGTCATGCTCGCCACGGATAAGCTATACCATCTGCTCTTGAGCAGTGCAACCCTGTTAGATGGGGAGCAGCAGCCTATTGGCAGCGTTATTACGCTGGTTGACATCACCGCACATAAGCAGATGGAAGATACCCTGCGACAAGCGCGAGATGAGTTGGAACAGCGCGTAAAAGAGCGCACACAGGAACTGGTTGAGGCCAACCTGCGCTTGCAGCAAGGGATTGAAGAGAGAGTACAAACAGAAGCCGCACTCACCGAGGCGCGCAGACGCTTGAGCCATAGCCAAGAGACAGAACGGTTGTTGTTGGCGCGCGAACTTCACGATGGCCCCTTGCAAGATGTGATTGGCATGGCCTTTGAACTGTTGCTGCTCACGCAAACGCTGCAAGAAGAGGAGCAAATTGCCAAGGTGACGGCGATCAGCAACGCCGTACAGAAGACGGCTCGCCATTTGCGACTGACGGCGCAAACGCTACGACCTCCCGTGTTGGCACATCTAGGTCTTACCGCAGCCTTGCGCGGGCATATTAAACAGGTTCAAGACATGAGGGAGATCCCTTCTCTTAGTCTCATTGCTTCGGATGCAAAGTGGTCTTTGCCAGAGGAGACCGCGTTAGGCCTTCTCCGTATTGGCCAACAAGCCCTACAGAATGCAATCCAACACGCCCAGGCGAATCAGATCCAAATCCGATTAGAGTATGATGATGAGGCCAAGTGGTTGCTGCTCCAGATCGATGATGATGGTCAAGGATTTAAGGTACCAGCCAATCGCGTTGAATTTGCACGCGAAGGGCATCTAGGTGTTGTGGGGATGGCGGAACGCGCCGAAGCCGTTGGGGGAAAATTTGAATTAACCTCTAAGCCAGGACATGGCACATGCATACGAGTAGTCGTGCCAAAAGCAGGAGAGTAGAGAAAACCTTTCTGTTTAAGCCCTGATCTTTACCTAGACATCTACCTAGACAAGAGTGAAAGAAGAAATATTCTGTGAATCAGAATCAAGATAAGGAATGGCGATCAAATAAGTCATAGAGATAGAAAAGGAAAGTGGTAGGAGTTGCAATGTAGCGTTAATGGATATAATGTCATTGGG
>JBBQIG010000062.1:0-13327 GCA_038324715.1 Anaerolineae bacterium
CAACTATGAGTATCTCAACGCCCAGATTGGCACCACCAGTGCAGCGCTCTGTGGGCGCAATGCCGTACAGGTGACTGTCACAGGTGGCCCCCGGCTTGACCTGGCATCTATTGCCCAGCAACTTACTCCCGTTGCCAAACAACTTGTACGCAATGAATATCTCTTGCGCGCCCAGATTGATGGCTTCGAGTTCACTGTGTTTCCCGACAGTCGCGCAATCATCAAAGGCACAGAAGACGAGGAATTGGCAAAGGGTCTCTACGCCCGCTATCTAGGCGGCTAACTGTAAATTTAAGCTAGTGGCAGATCTAAACTAGCATAAATCCAAGGAGGTAAGGATGAGTCTGCCTACACACTTCCTCGTACGATCCTTCCAAGCGAATGATCTTGCGCCTTTGGTGGCATTCTGGAACGACGCTTTTGCCGACCGGCGCAATTTCTATCCAATTACCCCTGCCGACTTTGAAAGGCGCATTCTCAACTGTGCGGCCTTTGACCCGCATGGCTTACTCCTCGCATGGCAAGTAGATTTGCAGAGAGAGCAATCGCCAAAGCTTGTTGGCGTCGCTCATGCCTTGCGTCCCGCACCCAAAAGCGACATCTATGCCAGGTGGGAATCTCGCCACAACCTTGCGTTGCTCTATGTAGACCCTGCCTACCGCCGCCAGGGTGTGGGCAGCAGCCTCTTGCGCGCAGCCGAAAATTGGCTGTACTATTGTCCTGCCTATGTCGGCGAAGCAGCGCAACCCTGTTATGGGACGGTGGAAGGCCCTCGTCCCCCCTTCTTTGGCAGCAGCCAACAACTCGGCGTTAGTGTCCACGATCGCTCGCTCATTAACTTCCTGACAAACCGCGGCTATCACATAACCGATCCAGGCAGCGTTTCCATGCAACTTCAGCTAACGCCACGACCTGAACCCGAATTGCCCGATCTTGCAGCATTGGGGCTAAAACTCGTTGCCGTCAGCCATCTCGACCCCTTCAACGGGCAAGAACCCAAAGGGCGCGAAGAATATACGCTCTATGGGGATAATCAGGGCGACCCCTATATGGGCTAGTTCATTGTCAATGGCAACAACATGCTTGAAGCGCATATCAGCTGGTATCCCATGAAACAACCTGGCACAGCAGCCATTGCAGGTTTTTGGGTGGCTCCCCTGCTGCGCGGGCATGGAATCGGTCGCTATCTTCTAGATCGGACACTGTATGATCTGATACATGCTTCCCAACCTTGGGGAGGCTATGATAGAGTTGAAGTGCAAACACACCTGGTACAACATGCCACAGCATCGGCACTCTATGAAAAACGCGGCTTCATCACGGAGATGGCTTGGGTCAATTTGGTCAAGCAGTGTGCAGTTCGCGGCATACAAACTAGCAAAGAATCTATTGGACTGTCAGTATATTGACAGGGCAAAATTCACTCATAAAGGATAGCATAAGGTTATCACGAAAAGAGAAGGTAAGGTCATGAGCGTAAAGCAACCAAACTCAAAGCAAAATCAAAATTTACAAACAAACCTACCCTCTCCAAGGTATGTCACTGCGGATCCGGCCGCAATCCAGGCACTTGTTGATGGCACTCATGGCGCTCCGTTTTCAATTCTTGGCCCGCATGCGGTCGAGATCGAGGGGACGCCGGTTCTTGCAATTCGCGCATTTCGCCCATTGGATGTGCAAGTCTTGGTCGTGGATTCCACAGGTGCACGCACGCCCATGAAGCAGTGGCATGAGGCTGGCTTTTTCGAGGCAATCTTACCGCCGCAAGCTAAAGATTTCCGCTATCAGCTTGTGGTCGTGGATGCACTTGGCAAAGAGTATGTGTTAGAAGATCCCTACCGCTTCGCGTCAGTGCTCACCGACTATGATCTCTATCTTTTTGGTGAAGGCAACTTTTTCTATGCGTATGAAAAGCTAGGCGCACACCCTTGTGTCATGGATGGCGTGTCAGGTGTAAATTTTGCAGTGTGGGCACCCAATGCGCAACGGGTTAGCCTGGTTGGCCCTTTTAATGGGTGGGATAACCGCACACACCCCATGCGCCGCCATGAAGGTCTGGGCGTGTGGGAGCTATTTTTCCCTCATTTACCAGTGGGGATGCACTATAAGTATGCGGTAAAGTCACGCTTCTTGGGCTACGAAATCAATAAAGCGGATCCCTTTGGCTTTTACTCCGAGATGCGCCCCAGCACCGACTCACGCGTTTGGGATTTAGATCAATACAGCTGGAACGATGAAGATTGGGTGACGAATCGCCCGCAACGACAGGCATTTGACCAACCCATTAATGTCTATGAGGTTCACCTGGGTTCCTGGCGCAGGGTTCCAGAAACCAACGGTTTTCTGAACTATCGGGATTTGGCGCACCAACTGGTAGAATATGCCCAACAGATGGGCTATACCCATCTGGAACTGTTGCCGATTACAGAGCATCCCTATGACGGTTCCTGGGGCTATCAGACCACAGGCTATTTTGCACCCACCTCTCGCTTTGGCACCCCCGATGATTTCAAATATTTTGTAGATTATTGTCACCAACAGGGCATCGGTGTCATTCTAGACTGGGTTCCTGCCCACTTCCCACGCGACGCGCATGGTTTGGCCTTTTTTGATGGCACACATCTCTATGAACATTCTGACCCGCGTCAGGGCGAACATCAGGATTGGGGCACCAAGATTTTCAACTTTGGGCGCAATGAAGTGCGCAATTTTCTCATTAGCAGCGCACTCTTTTGGCTCAAAGAATATCACCTAGACGGTCTGCGCGTGGATGCTGTCTCGTCCATGCTCTATTTGGACTTTAGCCGTCAAGGCGATCAATGGGTTCCCAACCGCTATGGCGGTCGTGAGAACTTGGATGCAGTTGACTTCATTCGTCGCTTCAATGAAGTTACGCATGAGACTGTGCCAGGCATCTTGACGATTGCGGAAGAAAGCACCTCTTGGCCGCTCACGACTCAACCTACTGGCAATGGCGGGCTAGGTTTTGACATCAAGTGGAATATGGGCTGGATGCATGACATGCTGGACTATATGACAGCAGACCCGCTCTATAGACGCTTTCAGCAAGGCACAATTACCTTTAGTTTGATGTACGCCTTTACCGAAAAATTCATCTTGCCCTTTAGCCACGACGAAGTGGTGCATCTTAAAAAGTCCATGCTCGACAAGATGCCAGGTGACCTTTGGCGCAAATATGCCAACCTGCGCGCGCTCTATGCCTATATGACTGGACACCCTGGCAAGAAATTGCTCTTTATGGGATCAGAGTTTGGTCAGTGGTCAGAATGGAACGAAGCGCGCAGTCTAGACTGGCACTTGCTGCAATGGCAGGATCATCAACAATTGCAACATTTTGTAGCCGACCTCAACCATCTCTATCTGCGTGAGCCAGCGCTCTATCAGTTGGATGCGAGTTGGGAAGGCTTTCAATGGATTGACGTTAGCGATGCAGACCGATCTATTGTGAGTTTTATCCGTCGTGGTGAAAACCCAGCAGATACCTTGGTTGTCATCTGCAACTTTACGCCAGTCCCCCGCTATCATTATCGTGTGGGGCTGCCCGCTGCGGGCAACTATGTAGAAGTGCTCAACAGTGATCGCCACGAATATGGCGGAAGTGGTGTTGGCAACAATACGCCAACTGCTGCCGAATTCGTCTCCTGGCAAAGTTTCGATCATTCAGCAACTTTTAATCTGCCACCTCTAGGGGTACTATTTTTGAAAGCAATTTCATGAATCCATCTCGCACCCGTCACACTGCTGCCGAAGCAGGTATACCTATCAACCAAGATTGGCCTGTCATGTTTGTCTCAGATCAACCTTCGGCCTACAATCCCCTACAAGGCAACACAGTATTGGTGGTGGGCGATGAGCAACCCCTTACCAATAGAGTGCGTGAGGCCCTTCGCGCTAATGGTTATAGGGTGCAATACGCAACCACAAGCAGTGAGGCATTGGATCTGCTAAAAAGCGAATTGCCGGATCTAGTAGTCGCCACTCTCCTACTGCCCGACATGGACGGCTATGATCTGCTTAGCCGCATCCGCGGCAACCCCACAGCTCGCTATCTGCCGGTACTCTTTATCACAGATCAAGATGAGTTGGCCCAACAGCGCCGCCCAAAGGATTCTGGTATCGTGGATTATTTGACCACACCGCTGGACGAAGACAAGTTGATCCATAGCGTGCGCGCGGTCATCAAGCGCCATACTGAGCACGAACTGGATTTCCAGCGACGCGTCGAGGAAGTACGTAGTCAAATTCTAGGATTGGTACAACATGAATTTCGCACCCCCTTGACCTTTGTCATGGGTTACGCCGAGTTTCTTCAAGATGCCATAGATCAAGGTTTGCCGCACGAAGAGATCAAGCATTCGGTAGATGCCATTGTAGAAGGTAGCCGCCGCCTGCATCACCTAGTGGAAAGCTTTTTGCTTTTGGCGAATCTCTCGCGTGAATCACTTCCTAATGACGAAATCTATCCACTTGACCCTGGGGCACTCTGGCGCGAGTGTGTTACCGAAGTGCGTGAGACGCTCGATGATGCGGGCATTGTCATCAAATTGGCCGAGGGACCCGATCCAGCCATTGTTTTTGGGGTGATGGATCTGCTGCGCGAGGCGCTCTCACGCCTTCTAGACAATGCCATTCGCTATCGCCGCCCTGGTCTGCGCACAATTTGGCTTGGTGTAGTCACCAAACCTGGCTATGTCGGCTGGATCATCCGCGATGAAGGCATGGGCATCCCTGCGTCCCTGTTGGCACAACTCTCTTCACCCTTTGTGCGCCTCCACCAACGTCAGCCCGAAAGTCACGGCATTGGGCTGGGGCTGACCCTGGTGCGTCGCGTAGCCGAGCTACACAAGGGCTATCTCGAAATCGAAAGCCAAGAAGGGGTTGGCAGTACCTTTACGCTCTGGGTCTCTGATCAAGAGATGTAAAAGGTTGGCAAGATGAGGAGTAGTTTGTAGGCTAAATGCACAGAATACACGCAAAAATAAATTCAAAGGGGCTGGATCGTCTACTGGATGATTCAGCCCCTTTTTGTTTGGCGACTATACAGACTTCTTCACTAACTTGCATTATTTTGACCAGATAGACGACAAAACTGCTGCCAAAACATAAAACTCCTACTTGACAATGAGTAGACCGGTCGTCATAATAGTCTGAGATGTCTATCTTGAGGAATTATTGATGAAAAACAGCGAACTTTCTACACGCAAACGCATGGTGCAAGCAACCTGCGAATTGCTCGAAGCACAGGGCTACCATGCTACGGGTCTAAATGAAATCCTTCAGCGCAGTGACACACCGCGCGGCTCTCTCTATTACTATTTCCCAGAGGGCAAAGAGGAGTTGGCTATCGAGGCAATTGAACAACAGGGTCGCTTTATTGAAACTCGTCTTCGTGAAAGCCTAGCTGCCTTTGAGGATGCCGCCGAAGCTGTAGAAGGTCTCTTTCACGAAATAGCGAACTTTGCAACAACATCTGGTTGCCGCGCCGTTGGTCCAATTACGGCGGTTGCTCTTGAATCCTCCACAACCAACGAACGGCTGCGTCAAAGCTGCGCCCAGGTCTATGAAAATTGGCGTGCAGTCATTGCAGAAAAGCTATTGTCGAGTGGCTTCAGCGCCGCAGATGCATCATCGTTGTCGATCATGATCTTGAGCGCAATGGAAGGGGCAATCACGCTTACCCGCACCCTGCGCAGCGCAGAACCTTTGCAACAAATGGGTAAGCATTTAGGTCGCCTACTCAAATTCATGCAACAGGAGAGACAGTAAAACGCTAGCTAGTACATTTTTTTTCATTATATATACCGACTGGTCAACATAGTCACACTTACTCAACGTCACCGTATATCATCTTAATCAAGGAGCATTTTCATGACCACCAATACCGCAATGACAAACCCTGCCGCGACTGCCCCTGTGCAGCGTGTCAGCTACTCTCGCCTCTGGTGGGTCGGACTGTTGGCAATTGCACTCTCTATTGCCGTCAACTTACTTGTGCGCGCAGTAGCCCTACCCTTCATCACCGTGCCGCCGGAATTTATGCCACTCAGCACCGCCATGCCCGTTGTCTTCTTCACTGCAATTGGCGCGTTGGCGGCAATCATCGTCTTTGCCATTGTCGGGCGATTCTCGCGCCAACCTGCCCGCACCTATACGATCATTGCTATCGTCGTCCTCGTGCTGTCGCTTATCCCCAACGCAATGATGCTTGGCCCTGCAGCAGAGGCCTTACCGGGTGCGAATCTGGGCAATGTGATTGTGCTCATGGTGATGCATGTGACAACAGCTGCCGTGGTGGTCTGGTTGTTGACAACACAAGCAGTAGAAACGTCTCCTGCTAGAAGATAGTCTCTACAACAGCAAGAGGCGGGCTTTGCGCACAAGCTCGCCTCTTGTTATGGGGCAGATCAGTCTATCTACAACTCAAGTCTTAGTCGGATTTTCTCCACTGCGCCTGCAAAGATACGCGCTTGCTCCGCATCGGCAAAAACGGGCGCGCCCGCGTAAAGCTGAAACCCCCAAGTTGGTACAGCCGACTCTGCCACAGCTTGCACATTGGCAGGGAACTCTAACACGTCGAGGATCAAGTGTACCTTCCGTTCGGCAGGAACGAACTCCCCTGCTTGCTCTAGAAACTCTCGACCCCATGCAGCATCACGTCCACTCTTGGTAGAGTAAATCAACGGTGTAAAGATATCGATGGCAGGCGCAAGCAGATCATAATCTTGTGCAAAGATGCGCGTCAGCGCACCATCAAACTCCTCCGGCGTCCACGGACACATATAGGCACCAACCACACACCTCGGCAACTGGGAGCGAATTAGATCAGCATAGTGGCGACCAAAGCGCGCAATGCGATCACATTTATGACGCGTCCACTCTGCTTGTGCAGTTGCCAGAATTTGGGTGGGGGTACTGGCGTCAATGCCAGTCGCTTCGCAAAAGTCGGTAATACAGGCGGCGCAGAAGCAACTTTCCTGTAAATCCGGCTCTGGCTCCTCGAACCACCCGGCATAGGTCAAGTAATCCAGCCAGATGCCCACAGGCTGATAAGTTTGCAGCCCCGCACGCAGATTTTCCTCGGTTTCGGCCAAGAACTCCTGCTGTGAAAGACAGACCCCTTGCACCAATCGTCCATAGCGAATCGGCTTTCCATCTACCCCAATCGGGACTAGCTCTGGGCGCGCGTCAAAATCAGCGCGAAATGTCTTGAACTCGACACAGGGAGCGATCCCTGCCCGATCACAGGCATCAAAGGCCGCGGCATCAAAGCCGTGGAACCAACAGGCATTGGCTCCCGCAGGTGCCAAACGATCCATCACCTCAATTGCAGAGCTTCCATAGGGGCCAAAGAGTAAAGGTAGAGTCATCGCGTCACCTCAATGAAGATAGATAGTGAAGATAAATTGCAGGGATAGGATTGGATTGGGGAATGATAGATAAAGCAAAGGCTAGGTCACCTCATGGCAGCCTAGCCTTTGCAGATTCGTTTCTACTACACCTTCGAGGAAGCCGGGAACCTCTTGGGTGGCTTCCTCGAAGGTTTTACACAACCAGGTTCTACATAACCAGGTTTTCGAAGACTAGAAAATCCCTAGTTCCTCTTTGGCATCTTCCGACATCATGTCGGGATTCCAGAAGGGTGTCCAGGTGAGGTGGATATTGACTTCCTCTAAATCGGGGAAAGCAGTGTGGGTCTCACGTTGGACGTTGCTGATGATCTCTGGACCAGCAGGACAGCCAGGGCTGGTCAGGGTCATAGTAATCTCAGCAGAGTTCTCTGGGGTTACTTCAACCTCATAGATCAAACCCAGGTCAACAATGTTCATCATCAACTCTGGGTCGCGCACACGGGCGCGGATCACTTCGCGAATATCATCTGTACTTGGCAAGCTCATAAGAAGTCTCCTTACTTTCGTGTTCTCATTACCACGAGCCTCCCCTCATCGGGAAAGCTCCTACATTTTATCAGCAAATAGGGTCTAGCGACTAAAGTAGACCAACTAAACAATCCACGGCAAAACAGTGGGGCGGCATAACCATTTATTCGGGTGCTTCAATCAGCAAATCTTGGCCCTGTACACAGACTTCATAGGCAGTGGTCGGCATAAAGGCTGGCAAGCTCAACGCCGCCCCGGTCCGAATGTCAAAGCGTGCGCCATGACGTGGACATTCTACTTCATGTCCATTCACGATCTCGCCTTCCACCAGTGGCCCACCATCATGGGTGCAAACATCCTCAATGGCGTAAAACTCACCATCCAGATTAAAGACAGCAATGCGAACGAAATCGATTTCCACTAGTTTACTGCTATTTGGTGGAATCTCATCAACTGTCGCAATCTTAATCAACTCACCCATATAGTTAGTCCCCAATCGTTTCTAGAATACTATTTTAGAATGCCATTGATGGTATTGACTCACACATTTACAAACTATGACACAAAACTGTGGCAAAAATCTATGGCAAAAGTGACTGCAAGAGCCACTTTAGCAAACAAATCCTACTCAGGCCATTCTTCCAATCCCCAAACGCCAGCCTTCAACGCCTTGAGCGGAAGCAGAGCGCACTTCAAGCGCACGGGGCCAATTTCAATACCCAGCAATTCCAACACATACTCTTTATCCCAACCACGCACATCCTCCAGCCGCTTGCCCATCACTTCCTCCATCAACATCGAAGCAGTGGCTTGGCTAATGGCGCAGCCTCGACCATCAAAGGCAGCATCGACAATGACGTCATCCTCCACCTTTAGCTCAATCGTGATCTCATCCCCACAAAAAGGATTATGGTCATGATGGTGAATGTCGGCATTTTCCAAGTGGCCTTTGTGGCGCGGATGCCGGTAATGGTCAAGAATCGCTTCCCGATAAAATGGATCGGTACTCATACCACAATCCTTTCAACCAAGACATAACTAAACAAGATATAACTAAAACAGAAACCCAGGTACATTAAAAGGCAAAAAGTTGCGAAGCCTTATCCAGCGCCAGTACAAGTTGATCCACTTCGGCTGGTTTGTTGTAAAAATAGAAACTGGCGCGAGCCGTTGCCATCACGCCAAGCCGGTCATGGACGGGCTGGGCACAATGATGACCTGCACGGATTGCGACCCCTTCTTGGTCAAGTACGGCAGCCAAGTCATGCGGATGCAGATCGTTCAGCGTAAAAGCAATCAAGCCGGCGCGCGATTCTGGCCCTACAATGTTCAGACCTTCAATCTCGCTGAGGCGTGTATAGGCATAGTCTACCAATGCCTGCTCCTGTGCGTGAATCCACTCCATCCCCACACTAGATAAGTAGTCCACCGCCGCGCCCAAACCAATCGCCTCGGCAAC
This sequence comes from Anaerolineae bacterium, assembly GCA_038324715.1. Taxonomy (GTDB): domain Bacteria; phylum Chloroflexota; class Anaerolineae; order Caldilineales; family Caldilineaceae; genus QEUY01. Next base: position 9,358 of record JBBQIG010000062.1, read on the forward strand.
GGATGGCGTGCCTGCCTCAAACTTGTAGGGCAAAGCGTTCCACTTGGAGCCTTCCATCTTGACCTCGCGGATCATGTCACCGCCACCCATCCACGGGGGCATTGCCTCCAGCAGGTCACGCTTGCCATAGAGCACGCCGATCCCTGTGGGGCCACACATTTTATGGCTGCTAAAGACCAAGAAATCTACATCCAACGCTTGCACATCGATAGGCATGTGCGGCACGCTTTGCGCAGCATCAAGCAACACTTTGGCTCCCACCGCGCGCGCGGCAGCAACAAGCTCCTGCACGGGATTGACTGTACCCAGTACGTTACTGACATGCATAAAGCTCACCAATTTGGTGCGCGCGTTCACCAGCGTATCGAGCTGGCTTAAATCAAGCTCGCCACCAGCGGTCAGCGGCAAATAGCGCAGTGTAAAGCCGAGTTGGTCACGCAAAATTTGCCAAGGCACAATGTTGGAGTGATGTTCCATCTCGGTGATTAACACCTCATCACCAACTCCAAGATTGGCGCGGCCCCAACTATTTGCCACCAAGTTAATCCCCTCGGTAGTGCCGCGCGTAAAGATAATCTGCTTGTCGCTGGGAGAATGAATAAAACGAGAAACCTTTAGCCGCGCTAATTCATACGCGGCAGTTGCCTCTTCGCTTAACGTATGCACACCGCGATGGACATTGGCATTATATTGCCTATAATATTCGTCCATGATGCGCAACACAGCTTCGGGCTTTTGGCTGCTGGCTGCGTTGTCCAAATAAGCCAGTGGCTTTCCATGCACTTGACGTGCCAAAATGGGAAAGTCCTGGCGAATACGCTCGATTCGTTCTAAATCAAGCTCTGGGGTGGCAACTGCTGTTAGCTCTACCATTTTTCTCACTTCTTCTGGTCATTTCGCCTGACCGATTCTCAGCATAATTCTACGGGTAAATCTCTATATGAGAATCATCCGCCACATTTAGCCGTAAAGCAAACGGGCGACAGGAGATTGCTACCTCTCGTGTCGCCCGCTCCCGGTTGTAAATAAATATCCTTCTCGGCGTGCTCTCAAGATGCATTGATGAGCACGCACGAATGAGCACGAGAAGGCGTGTATAAGAACTAGCCGCCGATCTTGCGCTCGATGACCCGTTCTAGCTTGGTCACAACGCTTTCAACCGGCACGCGGTCCAACACAACTTGGAAGAAGCCTTGGACAATCATGCGTTCGGCTTGAGGGCGGGTTAATCCACGAGCCATCAGATAGAAGACATATTCTTCCTCCACCTGCGACGCTGTAGCACCATGTGTACAACGCACATCGTCAGCTTCAATCTCCAACCCTGGAATCGAATCGGCACGTGCGGTGCTATCCAGAATCAAATTACCATTGCGCTGATAGGCATCGGTCTTTTGTGCATTACGATGCACGCGAATCGATCCCATATAGACACTGCGCGACTTGTCCTTGAGCGCCCCATTGAAGAGCAGGTCGCTAAAGCAGTTGGGCGCGCGGTGAAGTTGCAAGGTCTGGTGGTCAATGTGCTGGCGACCATTAGGGAAGTAGATACCCAACAGTTCGGCGTGTCCGCCCTTGCCTGCCAAATCAACATCCAAGAAGGCTTTGGTCAAACGGCTGCCCCAACTGACCTGAATCCAGCGCAGATCTGTATCGCGGTGCATAAGGGCGCGACCGGTGAGGAAATTCCAGGCGGTATGCTCATAGTCCTGCAAGTTCATGTAACGCACAACACTGTTGTCATGGAGGTAAAGCTCCACAACCGCGCTTTGCATCCCATCCTTGCCGCCCAGGAGGTCATCAACAACCGTCACTTCGGAGCCTTCTTCGGCAACCAAGAGCGTGTGGTGATAGCCACCCACACTAGAGCTTGCCTGATGTAAGATCACATGAAGCGGAAGTTCAACCTTGACGTTCTTGGGCACGTAAACAAATGCGCCTGTATCCCATAACGCTGCATGCAGCGCAGTGAATTTATTGTGGTCGGGCTTCACCACTTCGGTCATGAAGTAGCGTTGCACCAAATCACCATGATCATGGAGTGCCTGTTGCAAGTCAGTAAAGACGACCCCTTGCGCGGCTAACTCCTCAGTCTCCTTGCGGTCAATAACGACACCATCCTGAAAGACAAGGCTGGCAGCAGAAGTCATTTCATCCAACTCTTGACGAATGGTTTCTGGCACGGCAGCATCTTTTTTGCCATTCAGCACCACTGGCGTGAACTTTTCTAAGTTAAAACCAGTCAAGCGGGTGCGTCGCCACGGTTCATCTGTGGCCTTGGGCCACGGAATCGACTCAAAGAGTTGCCAGGCTTGCAAGCGGAAATTGAGCATCCACTCCGGTTCTTGGCGAGCGGCAGAAAGCGCGCGTACCGTGGCTTCGCTAAAACCGGCCGCTGCTTTTTCTATTTGTTCTTGAGTATTATCTTTAATGAGAACGCTCACGTTCTATTTTCCTCCATCATGAATTGGGGACGACGCACTAGACCAGGTGCAACTCTCGTATTTCAGATTATGCCTCGCGGTGGGGCACTGGATTAACAGCAACCCCACCACACTTGGGTCTAGGCATCCTGTCCGCCAACAGGAATATTATCCGATCGAGCCTTCCATTTGGAGCTGGATCAGTCGATTCATCTCGACTGCATACTCCATTGGCAGTTCCTTGACCAGTGGCTCAATAAAGCCACCCACGATCATGGCTGCCGCCTCATCCTCGCCGATTCCTCGGCTCATCAGATAGAAGAGCTGTTCCTCACCAATCTTACTTACCGAAGCTTCATGCCCAATGCTCACATTGTCTTCTTCAATCTCAATGTAAGGATAGGTGTCCGAACGGCTTTCTTCATCCAGCAACAGCGCGTCACAAACGACATTGCTCTTGCTGTGATGTGCGCCCTTGGCAACCTTGAGCAAGCCCCGATAGGAGGCACGTCCACCATCTTTGCTGATGGACTTAGAGACAATCTTCGAGCTGGTGTAAGGAGCGCCATGCACCACCTTACCGCCGGCATCTTGGTGTTGGCCCTTACCAGCAAAGGCAATCGACAGAATTTCGCCGTGCGCCTTTGGCCCCATCATGTAGACAGCTGGGTACTTCATGGTCACCTTGCTGCCCAAGTTGCCATCAACCCATTCCATTGTCGCGGCTTCATAGGCCACGGCACGCTTGGTCACCAAGTTATAAACGTCGGTGCTCCAATTCTGGATCGTGGTATAGCGGCAACGTGCGCCCTTCTTGATGATGATTTCCACCACGGCGCTGTGCAGGCTGTTGGAGCTGTAGACGGGAGCAGTACACCCTTCCACATAGTGCATGCTCGCACCCTCTTCAACAATAATCAGGGTACGCTCAAACTGGCCCATGTTCTCGGCGTTAATACGGAAGTAAGCTTGGAGCGGAATGTCCACATTGACACCCTTAGGTACATAGACGAAGCTACCACCACTCCACACGGCGCTGTTGAGTGCAGCAAACTTGTTGTCGGAAGCTGGAATAATGGTGGCGAAGTATTCGCGTACCAGATCCTCATGCTCACGCAAGCCAGTGTCCATGTCCAGAAAGATTACGCCCAACTTCTCCCACTCTTGGCGCAAACTGTGATAGACCACTTCTGAATCATACTGTGCACCCACACCCGCCAAGAACTTGCGCTCGGCTTCTGGAATGCCCAATCGTTCAAACGTGTTCTTAATGTTCTCGGGTACATCGTCCCAGGTCTTGCCCTGACCCTCGGAGGGACGGAGGTAGTAGAAGATCTCTTCAAAGTCGATGCCACTTAGATCCGCACCCCAGGTAGGCATGGGCTTGGAGTAAAAGATATCCAAGGCTTGGTGACGGAAGTCACGCATCCATTGTGGCTCATTCTTCTGATCAGAGATTTGGTCAATAACGCCATGGTTTAAGCCACGGGCAGACTTAAAAAATGGCTTCTCAACATCATGAAAACCATATTGATATTCATCTTTAA
>JBBQIG010000063.1:0-13249 GCA_038324715.1 Anaerolineae bacterium
TCACGCGGCCATACCCAAAATCCGCATCCCAGCCAGATACCCCAAAATCATCGGCAGTCGTCGTAAGGATATCGGTGACCTCTGTCGCAGTCAGCTCAGAGTCCACACTCAGTAGAAGTCCCGCCACACCAGTTACAAAAGGAGCTGCCATACTCGTCCCACTCATATAGGTGTAGCCACCATACATGTTATCGAGTTGGTTATAGGTGCTGTAAATCGTGTCGCCCGGCGCAGTCAGGTCAATGTAGCTACCAAAATCACTCTTAACCCAACGTTGGTCATCAAAAGTTGTAGCCCCCACCGCAATCACACCGTCTGACGCAGCCGGATAAAAGGGCTTGTCTGAACCATAGTTTCCTGCGGCGGCAATCACCAAGACGCCACGTTCCACAGCATACTCAATGGCAACCGATAGAGTCTCAGAAGAGATGCTGGAACCAAGGCTCAAGTTAATAATTTGTGCGCCGTTGTCTACAGCAAAAAGAATGCCCTCAGCCAGTTGTGACCAAGACCCCAGATTTCGGTCACTTAACACCTTGACGGGCATCAAGCGACAGTTGGGGCAAACACCCGCCAAACCCTGACCATTGTTGAGTTCCGCAGCAATGACACCTGCCACATGCGTGCCATGCCCCGACTCATCATTCGGCTGATCATCATCATCAATGAAGTCATAGCCTGCCACCAAGCGCCCAGCAAATTCAGGATGGTCAAGCTTGATACCCGAATCTACCACGGCGATAATAATCTCTGGCGTACCCGTCATGATGTTCCAAGCGCTAATCGCCTGTACATCATCAAATCCATAACGCATGGTCGCATCACTGAAATCTGGGTCATTGGGTAACGAGGAGCTATCACTTGCCGGAAGAGCGGTAGCACTTACTTGCAGGTCAGCCTCGGCAAAGGTGACAGCTTCATTGCCCATATAGGGTTGCGCCGATGCCACCATGCCATTCTGAACAGGTAAGCTAATCTCAGCCACATGGATCTGATGCATCCATGTCACCAGTTGCCCACCCATCTGAGCAATCACGGCGTCCCGCATCTCAGGCGTTGTGTCAGCATCAAAACGCACCAACAGATGTTGGTTTCCATCAGTTGCGTCACTTTGAGCGCTGGGTGCAGCCAACACAGTCAGAGGGATTGCTCCCACCAGGGTAATCACTATTGCGATGATCATTGCAATGGTGAGCCGGGAGATTGTGCGGTTAACGAACATGGTCTTCAATAATGAGGTCTTCAATGCGGTTACTGATGTCATCAATGGTGACTGTATCTGTCAGAAAGAAATTATTGTTGAAAGAGCAAAGAGTATATGTCGCTTCTATATACTTCTATATCAGATGCTTCTACATTTCTATAGGTATATTTCTATATAAGATGTACAAGACAAGGTATACAAGAGCTTTTTACTTTTGACAGGTACAAACCCCACAACACCATCATTTTCCAGGCAATTGATTCAGATTTGCCAGTATTCGTCTTAAACGTCTGTTCCGAGAAATGTATCCTGCATTTCCTGTCAATTCGATTATACCACATCAATTTAGCCGCGTGTTTATCGAAAAACTGACAGCTTTCAGAAGGTAGAAAGCCGCCGTAGCCTCCATTTATGCAGGATTCATGGGAGCATGCTGTCAAAATCCCCATTTACTCCAATAGAAGTAATCACCGCAAGCAAATAGAAGGCGCGCAGAAAGAGCGTTTTAACCATCAACAGGCGCGCCAAATAGCAGAACGACCAAAACGGTTCATCCGACACCAGTAGGGGCTTTACTATCTTACTGAAGAATCAGGGCAATGTGCTACAAAGAAAGAAAGGAGAAAGGTTCGAAAAGAGGAAATATGAGATGAAAACTTTGCAAACAAACCGATCATTCAACAATATGCACAATCGTGAAATCCATCCCGATGTCAATTGTGCAAAACATAACGATCCGACTAGGAATGTTTGTGCATGTCGCACAATGTGCAGCCCTCAACTTGATGTTACAATGTTGGCATGTGGGTGTAAATAAATCTGGGGGCAGACACAATTACACCTGCTCCAAAGAGTGAACGGAAACGGGAACTCGGCGGAGTTGCAAAGTCAACTGGGGAGCGGGCTTTGCAGCATTTCCACTCTTCGATACTTACCTCCTTTGGTTCCTCCTTTTCCTCTATCTTCAGGAGCCCGCCACCCCCTAAAGGTGGCGGGGCCTCCTACCTCCTCTTCCAGGTAGTCAGCACCGAATCAAAAAGAGCATGCACAAGCTATCATCAATTACCTAACTTGACTCCCATAGCCTGTACCATTCCTCATTGAAGCAACCAGATCTGCACTACAAATCTAAAGCCCTACAGCAAGGGAATACTCTTCTATTCCCCTTCTTCCTTGTCATCAAACAGATCACCCAACACCTGCTCCCACACATCATCCAGGGGCATAAACGGGCGCTCGGTAAAATTAGAGTTGATCTTCTCTAGATAGCTACGCACATTGACCTGGGGCAATGTCCGCTCCAGTTCCTCAATCTTGCTATCAATCGACATGCTCAAATCTTCGCTCTGGCGATCCAAATCAGAAAGATCAACGCCCAACCCAAACATGTGGTTGAAACGGCGCATCAATTCATACCAGGCGCGATAATCTTGCTCAATTCGCACCCCCTGGATCGAAGAAGATGCTTGCGAAAAGTCATAGGCTGGCACAAAAGCGTTGAAGGTAAACAACTCAGCATCAACTGTCTTAGCGCGGTTCACCAGATAGGAACCAATGGTGGCTCCCCCCTGATAATTCGAGAAGCGCACAGCATAATGCTCTAATTCACTCTTCATACGCCGCAAGCTATAACTGCACGAAATCTCTCGGTCGCGATCATAGGGCATTGCGCCATAGACACCGCCCACCACCGCGCCCCGCTTCACATTCAGCGTCTTCATAGCATAAAAAAGCGCATCAGCATAGCCATCAACATTGATGTGTGGCTCATCGCCCGTAAAGAGTACCAATCCCTTCTCGCCCAGTTCCACATAATAAAACTCGTTGCGGCGAGGGTGAATTTCCTCACTATACCCATCCTCAAAATGCACTTCGGGCCGCAACAGATGATGCGTACCTGGGATCTGGAACAAGTAGAATCCGTCGGCGTTGAGTTCCCCGATCTTGCGTGCGTTGGTGTGGGCAATTAAATATTGGGGCAATCCCGATGAAACCGACCCAGCATCCGCCCACTGCTGCCAACCGGCGATTAGATAAACCTCGGATGCAGTCGGTATTTCCTCAAGTGTGACCCATTCATTCATCTTTGCTATCCTCAGCCCCCAAGGCCCATGACCGCAGATCGCTCCTGTTGTCCACAATCGCGGCTGGGCAGCTCAAACTACCCTATAACCAATTATTCCCGCCATTGTACCACAAATTTTGCCACACTCCGTGGCAAAGCCCTTTGGACGCGCTTAAACCTACCCGATCATCTCTTGCTTTTGGAAAGTGGACAACTGTTCACCCATCCACTGCATACACCTTTGTTAGTTCACACTACTGGTAAAACTGGGACTTTGAGAGGGAGGGCAAGCATGAGAGGAAAATAGTAAAGGGATGATTGCCACTTTAGAGCAGCAGTCACCCCTTTACTATAGTGACCTATTTATGTGCAAAACAATGTATAGAGCAAGGTACAAAGAGTCCTATGTTCCTGACTCTTACGACATGAACCCCTACTGGCTGGAGCGTGCTACTTCTACTTCTGCCATCTCTACCATTTCCACTGGCTCTGTAGATGCGATCTGGCTCGTCATGGCTTGGAAGGCCGATAGTTGGGCCTGACGGGCTAAATCAATGGACATTGCCAAGACTCGCGCCGCTTCTTGAGGGCTATGGAACCCTGTGCTATTTTCGGAAGAGACAAAGTCCCACCGCAACTGTGATGACCTATGCAACTGGCGCGCTTCTGCCAACGCCTCATCGCTTGCACCTGCCTCCTGTGCCGCCACAATGGCGTCAATCGCTTCAAGGAGTGCCTCTTCACTACGGCGCGTCAGTTCAGCAGTAGTAGTCTGAATCACCAACACCCGATCCCTCAGTTCTTCTTCGGAAACACGGTGGCAGGTCTGACATGACTGATTTAGATTCGTCAATGGGCTGCGAATCCAATGATCGGAAACCTTTACGCTCCCTTCGCGTACATAGGGCATGTGGCAGTCTGCACAGCTTACACCAGAACGAGCATGTATACCTGTGCTGGCAAGCTCAAACTCCGGGTGTTGCACCTTGAGCATGGGTGCGCCTGTTTCGGCATGTTGCCAGTCCGTATGACCCACTCGCTCATAATAGGCCTCAATTTCATCAATCCTAAAGCCGTCAGTCCACGGAAAGGTCAAGAGCTTGTTTTCGCCAGCAAAGTAATATTCTACATGACATTGTGCGCAGACATAGGTGCGCATCTCTTGGCGCGAGGCTTGAGTAACATCGACATCTCGTTCCGCCATGGCATTGACGAAGGCAGGGCGAGAAATACGCAGCGCCATGTTCTCTGGATTGTGGCAATCCGCACAAGAAGTGCCCAGGTGAAGCGAGCTTGACAATTCATTGTAAGGGGTATGGTTAAACTCCTCCCAGCCCATCTCCTCAATCAACTGCGGCGCTTCGGCAGCATGACAGTTAGCGCAGGCACCCGGCTGGTCAAAATCAGTTACGCGTACCGTCTGCTTCTGATCGACGAGCGCATAATGATGACCCCGCTCCTCGTCATGTCCCTTGCCAAAGGCATAGCCTGCCCACAGTCGCACCATCGCAGGATAGCGTTCCAACTTGCTATAGACCGTCGAACCACCATACGGGGTCGTACCATAGTCGGTCGCTGTCATGAGAAAGCTATCATACTGCGCCGGAAAATTCTGTCCCCACACCGCAGGATCAAGTTCATCTTCACCAATGGGAACGATTTGAACCGGGGAGAGTCGTGCTTCTTCTTGACGCTCCTGGATGTTAATAAGCAGTGCAGCAATACCAGCGGTGATGGCCGCAGCCAAAACGAAGATTGTTGCATAGATAATGAGTTGGCGTGTAAAAAAACGTCTCATTCTTCTTCCTCCAATTCCGATGTCACTGATTCATCTGAGGGCTGAACAGTGGGCAACAGTTCAGTTGGCAAAGGGACAGGAATTGCGCTGCGGATGTTAGCCGCGTTGTTGTGACCCACATTGCCATGACAGGAAATACAATCAAGCTCTTCCACGGAAACAAAGAGATGCATCTGTGCCACTGTTGTCTGATGACAATCAACACAATTCTCTTGTGCAATCCGGGCATTGAAACCCCGTATCCGAATCGGCTCAGGAAAGTTACCTGTGGTAAAAGCCAAGCTGTGATTCCAGCCGTTAACTCCTTTAATCACCCACTTGTCAGGAAAGCGATGGGGCGTGTGACAGTCGTTGCAGCCAGCTACTTCTCTGTGGCTGGAATGGCTCCAACCCTCATATTGGTCACGCATAATATGGCAGTTGACGCATGCAGCAGGATCGTTGGAAAAATAGGAGAATCCTTTAGCATAGGAAAAGGTAAAAAGTCCCAATCCAAAGGCAACACCAACGATTGTCAAAATTGCCACGTTGAAGATGCGTTCGCCTGGTAAATGGGATCTTTGTTTCGGTTCTTCGACTGACTGCACTGGTGGGGAGGGTGATGAAGACTCGTTGGAAATCACAGGGATTTCCTCCTTCCGTCTTTTACTTTTCTGTTGTTTGAACAATTTTAACCCTGGATGGGCGCATCTTAAGTTAAGATACTAACATTGTCAAAATGCCAGAAGTGGCACGAAGTGGCAACCCAGTGACAAAACAAGGTGAGGGGCTAGCCATTTTTGCCGCCGCCGAAAGGGAATTAGGGAGAAACGAGTGATGTATAATACGATCATCTTCCATCGAAATTCTATATCTTTTTCTGTATCTTCCTCTATCTTTTAGAGAAAGCATCCTCAAGAAAGCAGCTGACAATGACACTTCCTGCTGACTACGTTGAACGCGTCTATGCTGGTGTTTTGGGCAAACTCATCGGCGTCTATCTGGGACGCCCCTTTGAGGGGTGGAGCTATGAACGCATCCAACGTGAATTGGGCGAAGTCAATTACTATGTCCATGAACGCTTTGGCGTCCCCCTCATCGTTACCGACGACGATATTTCTGGCACCTTCACCTTCCTGCGCGCCCTCACCGATTATCAACAGAGCCGCGACCTTACCCCAGCCCAAATTGGTCAAACCTGGCTCAATTACCTCATCGAAGAACGCACAATTCTCTGGTGGGGTGGCCTGGGCAATTCCACCGAACATACTGCCTATCTGCGTCTCAAAGCTGGCATTCCCGCGCCAGAAAGCGGCTCCATGGCACGCAACGGCAAAACGGTGGCAGAACAGATTGGCTCACAAATCTTCATTGATGGTTGGGCAATGGTTGCCCCCGGCGATCCAGAGCTAGCGGTTGATCTGGCAGGTCGCGCCGCTAGTGTGAGCCACGATGGTGAAGCCATCTATGGGGCACAAGTCATGGCCGCGCTCGAGTCAATGGCCTTTTTAGAGCCTGATACCAACAAGCTGCTCGATGCGGCTGTCCGTTTCATCCCCACCGACTCCGTGATCTATCGCATGATCGCCGACATCCGTGATTGGCATGCCGAAGTGCCCCACGACTGGCGCAAAACACGTGAAGCCCTCGCCGCCACCTATGGCTATGACAGCTATGGCGGCAACTGTCACATGGTACCCAACCACGGTCTAATCATCCATGCCCTGCTCCACGGGGAAGATAACTTTCAACGTTCGCTCATGATTGTCAACACCTGTGGCTGGGACACCGATTGCAATTCAGGCAACCTCGGCTGTCTGTTAGGAATCAAATTAGGGTTGGAGGGCTTGAACAACGGCCCCGATTGGCGCGGGCCTGTCGCCGACCGCATGTATCTGCCCACTGCCGATGGCGGGCGCGCGCTGACCGACGCCGTGAGTGAGACCTATACGATTGTCAACACAGGGCGCGCCTTGGCAGGCATGCTACCCCTAGCACCCAAGCAGGGCGTCCGCTATCACTTTGAGCTCCCCGGTGCGGTGCAAGGGTTTATGGCGGAAGAGGAGCCTGAGACGGCAGGTGTTGCCAAAGTGGAAAACGTCTCTGGTCACAGCGCAGAGGGTAGCCACAGCCTCGCCATCCATTACCAAAGCCTCGCCCCAGGTCGCGCAGCACGCGTCGGACGTGCCGTCTTTATCCCCTCAAGCGAAGTTGCCAGCTACTTCAAGGGGCGCGGCTATGCGCTCCATGCCAGCCCTCAACTCTATCCAGGGCAAACGGTGCGCGCTACCCTCAGTACCGACACTCACAACCGTGGTGATCTGCTGGCAAATCTATATGTGCGCGTCTATGCCGCCGAAGACAAACAAATTGTGGTGCGCGGGCCAGTAATCGAGCTAGCGGCAGGAGATTCAAGCGAGTTGAGTTGGAAGCTTGAGGATACAGGAGGTGCGCCCATTGCCGCGGTGGGCATTGAACTACACAGCCCCAGCCATGCTACTGGCACAATCTATCTCGACACGCTCACCTGGGAAGGCACACCCGACCTGCTCTTGCGCCGCCCCGATCACACAGGTGAAATGTGGCGCATGGCGTGGGTCGATGGGGTCGATCAAGTCGCGGCTCCCCCTACTGAATATATCCGGCTGATGCAAAACAGTGGGCGCGGTCTATTCATCACCGGCACGCGTGAATGGAGAGACTATGCGCTTCAAGCCACTGTCACGCCCCACATGCTTACTTCTGGAGGCATCGCCGCCCGCGTCCAGGGCATGCGTCGCTTCTATGCGCTCTTACTCGAACCCGGCAACAAAATCAAGCTCATCAAAGCACTCGATGGTGACACACTCTTAGCCGAAGCAAACCTGCCTTGGCAATTCGGCCAAAGCCATCTGCTACGTCTCGAAGTGGATGGCAACCAAATCAGAGGTTATGTCAACGGGCAACTCATTGTCACCGCAGAAGACAACGACTCCCCCCTCACAGGCGGCGGCATCGCTCTCATTGTAGAAGAAGGTCGCCTAGCCAGTGGCTCCATCCAGGTGCAACCGCTCTAAAAAATAGACACCTTACCCTAGCTAGCCTAGCCCTTCCTCGGAGCTTCCGGCTCCGAGCAGGTTCTTTCTGTTCCCATTTAATCCAAAATTTACATAAATCCCTATCGCAAGGTTTCCCTACAACAGACGCCTCCACGCTACCGCCAGTAGGCATAAACTTGAGCGCGTTATCCAGCAGATTGTGCGTAATCCACACCATTCATGCAAGTCGGTGCAGCAACTTTGCTGACGTTTTACTTACATTTCGCGCTCTACCGGAGATATGTTACACTATCAGCTATCTTTTCGCAGTACAAAAGCGATAATAGCATTGTCGCCCTTCATCATCAACGCGCTTGACCAATGTCAAAAAAACAGGAGAAATAAGAGCATGGCTCGTTTCAGGGTCCACATATGGGGCTTGGCAACTACGGCAGTCCTCGTAATTGCTTTAGCGGGGTTATCCGTTTGGCAAGAAGGGCTGTTACCAGTACAGGCCGCTCAAGGGAATTTCAGCTATGTTATGGAGAGAGGCAAGTCGTTTTTCTCTAATGCCACTGATTCGGCTGGGGATTTTCAGAGCTTGGCAGAGACTTCGGCAAATTTATCTGCGGATTTGGCTGGCGGTGTGGAGCCAACAACGACCCCAGAATCAATAAGCATGCAGGAAGCCATGTCGTCGGCAGAAGCCGAATTTTTGGCAATGTTCCCCGAAGCCCAACTCTACACCGTAAAAGCGGGTGATTCACTTGTTAGCATTGCCCAAAAATTCCGCGTCGATTTGGATGAACTGGCTGCCATCAATGGTCTCAAGCGTAACAGTGGGCTTTATAAACGCCAGGTCTTGATGGTTCCTGTGAGGATCACGATGGCCCCAGTCGCGGCTCCTGTCGCTGCCGCTGAAGAAAAAGGCGGTCCCGCAGTAGAGGCTACGGCTGAAGTCACTGCCGATGCTCCTACCCCTGCCGCTGAAGAAAAAGGCGGCCCTGCAGTAGAGGCTACGGCTGAAGTCACTGCCACGGAGGAGATGTCTGCCACTACGGAGGCCGCCATCGTTGTTACGCCTTCAAACATGCAAGAAACAATGGCTGCGGCAGAAGCTGAATTTCTGGAAATGTTCCCCGAAGTCAAAAAGATTTACATTGTTGAGGCGGGTGACTCCCTTATGACAGTTGCCAACGACTTCAATGTGGATGTGAATGCACTCGCAACTGCCAATGGATTAAGCCCCAATAGCACGCTCTATAAAGGTCTAGCCATTATCATCCCCACCAATAACATCCCTGCCCCAGCCGCTACTCCGATCCCAGCGGGTGAAGAAAAGGGTGGTCCCGCCGCAGAGCCAACGGCTGAAGCTGCTACAGAAGAAGCCACGGCAGAGCCGACCGCAGAGACAATGGCCGAACCGACTGTTGAAATGACAGAAGAAGCCACGCCTGAAGCTACAGAAGAACTAACTGAAGAAGCGATGGGAGAAGCAGATATTATAGATACACTCGTCTCCCTCGGCAACTTCCAAACAATGGTTTCCCTGCTTGAAGCGGCGAATCTGACCGAAACAGTGAGGGGAGAAGGCCCCTTCACAATTTTTGCTGCCACGGATGCGGCCTTTGCCGCTCTGCCCGAAGGCACAATTGACGGTCTGCTGGCAACTGCGCCGGAAGACTTGAGCCAACTCTTGCGCTATCACGTTTTGTTCGGCAGGGTTTTGTCTAGCGAATTCGTTGATGGCATGGAGGTTGCGACGGTTCAGGGCAGCATGATCGAGATTACAGCCGATGAGCAAGGCATCATGGCGAACAATGCCAATATTACAATCGCCGACATTGAAACAAGCAATGGCATTATCCATGTGATTGATGCCGTATTGCTTCCGCCTGATATGATATCAGCCGTGCCTTCGGGCGCGACTGCTACTTCTCCAGAAGCCGCGTCCATGGACGCGGCTTCTGTGATCATCGTTCCAGCGCCCACCACTGCCAACACCAGCGCCAACGCAGCGCATATCTGGAGCGAACCAAATAGTAACATTGTGGTTTTCTCACCAGTAGACGCAGGTGGCTACCACAGCCCAGTCGAAGTCATCGGCCTCTCCCAAACGGCAGAGGGCAACGTCTCAATCAACTTGGTGAGGCCAGATGGCGCGCTGCTAGGTCAACGTACCACGTTGGGCGGTGCGTTAGATTATGCCTTCTTCCAGACACATCTGCGCTTCAGCGTAAGCGAGGTCACCACAGCCACATTGAACGTTGTCGAAACGGACATGGCAGACGGCACAATTCTCACCACAATCAGCGTCCCCATAACACTGCTCCCCGGTCAGCGCGTGATAGATGTAACCACACCTGGCGTAGGCCAAGCTCTCTGTGACCAAATCTTGGTCAGTGCCTATTCCAACACCTTTGAAGCCAATGTGGTCTTAACCTTGAGCACTCCCGAAGGGGAAATTTTGGTAGACCTACCCGCAACCGGTGGCACGCTAGGAACTTACCGGGACTTTGCCATGCTACTGCCCTATGAAATCGACGAAGCCACTCCCTTGCTGGTGAGTGTCACTGAAACCGATGCCAGCGGGCGCTTCCCAAGCATTGACCAAACAGTCGTTCCTGTTACACTCTATCCCGCCTACAGCGCTGCCTGTTACTAAGTGCCAATTTGTGCGCTTGACCAAGCATGTACCTGACCTGGCATGCTAATGCCATAGGCAACCCCTCCTACGCCTCGTTCTACCTCTACTTTCGCCCCTCATCCCAACGCCACCAATAAAACAACGAGCCTCTGCTGCCAACCGTGCCAGCCACATCACCGCCCTTGCCTGACCACGAATTTTTACAGGCTCTGGCCGAGTAGTCAAATAATGCTTTCCAGGAGCAGCCGACCAGAGTTTTTGTTCCGTGATGCCTGCACACCTTGTAACCTGCACACCTTGTAATAGGTATTTGATCTGTTTTATTGATTTACCGAAAAGTAAAATTGCACCCTCTATCTATCTTCATCTGTACCCTCTTGATGTACCCGTCCCTACAAGTGTTTTCATCAGTCCCTAATACTATATGACTGATGCCCCACCAGACGCTGCCTATAGGCACGCAATGGACGTTCCCGTATGTGATGATTGACAACAGACCTATATAAAGGTTGGATAGAAGGTTAAGCACAGTAGACGCTGACGAACTATTCACTCGAAGCGACGCCACGGCGGCCACCTAGCGCCAATAGACGCAGCCTCTCCCCATACACTCTGGACAACTATACCCACAAATTCCAGTAGCGACACACTCAGCAAAGATGCTTATCCATCTTTATGACACGTCACAGGCACGTTAGGTGATACTTCGTACATTCGTACAATAGTCAAATCCGCTAAACCCGCTAGTTCAATAGGAGGATTCATGTCAACACCAAAATTTTTCTGCTCGCTGATGCTGACAGCGACCATTGCCTGTCCAGCTTCGGCAGTGTGATGACCGCATCTGCAAAAGCGCTGAATCAGCAAGATAGCAACCTCATCACCTATGAGATAACACTGCAAAATCTAACAAACGGACAACCATTTTCGCCCCCCGTTGCCGTTACCCATTCGGCAGATGTACGCATGTTCAATGTCGGTGGACAGGCGTCAGACGCACTGGCAGCCATTGCCCAGGATGGCGATCCCATGCCCATGGTCGAGTTGCTAAACGACATTGATAGTGGTGTAACCGATGTCGTCAACGTGGGACACCCGTTGACCCCAAGCGGTGCAACTGCCACCGTAGAGGGCAATGAAGTCACAGATAGCGCGACCTTTACCATTACCGCTGCGCCAGGGGATTTTCTCTCGCTGTCCACCATGCTCATCTGTACGAATGATGGCTTTGTGGGCTTGGACTCTGCCGCGTTACCAGGAGTGGGCGAGGAACAGGTTTTCGCACTTGGCGGCTATGATGCCGGTCGTGAGGAAAACACAGAAGTGAGCGCCGATCTGGTTGATCCCTGTTCCGCACTCGGTCCAGTGACACTGACAGGCGATCCCAACGGCAATCTTAACGATGGCGATATTGCGACCGATCCAGCGCAACCGATTGCAGCGCATCCTGGCATCAGCGGTGGGGCCGATCTTTCCGTCGATGCACACGGCTGGGTAGAGGTGGCGACAATCACCATCCGCCGGATGGAATCGACTGCTGGAGCAGCCGCCACGTTTGCTGACAATGGCCTGGTGACAGTGCTAAGTAACAATAGCTTTGATCAAACCGTACAGAAGCTGCAGAGGGCGCTGATTCAACAAGGGCTGACCATTGTGGGCGTTGTAGATCACACAGCCAATGCCGCACAGGCCGATCTGGAGCTGCCGCCCACCCTCCTCATTATAGTGGGCAACCCCAACCTAGGTACGCCGCTCATGCAGAGCAGCCGCTCTGTTGCCATTGATCTGCCGCAGAAGTTCCTGATCTGGCAAGACGAAAATGGCCATGTGTTTGTCACCTATAACGATCCTCAATATTTGGCTAGTCGCCATAACATCACCGAGCAGGATGAGACGCTGGGACAGATTGCGATGGCGCTAGAGAACTTTGCAGCCACAGCAACAGATTTAACCCCCAGCGTTTCTGTGCAGGATCAGCCGGTCGCTGACGGCACCGTCACCGTGGCACAAGCTGTCAGCGGTGGCCCTGGCTGGGTCGTGATTCATGCCGAGCAAGATGGTGCGCCTGGGCCGGTTATAGGCCATAGTGACATCTTGACCAATGGTCTCAACAGCGACATCGTGATCGAAATTGATGCGGATGCGGCCACAGACACCCTCTACGCTATGCTGCACACGGACGCGGGCGAAGCAGGGACATACGAGTTCCCCGGCCCCGACACGCCAGTACAGGTGAATGGACAGGTGGTCACACCAGCTTTCAATGTCATGGAAGATGAGGATGCCGGAGATACGGCCATGACGGGCGATCTGGATTGGCCCTACTATGGCAATGATCCTGGCGGGATGCGCTTTGTCGATGTAGACCAAATCAACCCTGGGAATGTCACACAGCTTGAACCAGCATGGATCTTTCACACCAATGTCTTTAATGATTTCACTTCATCTGACACTGGACATCTTCTCGATGCTGCATGGCTTTGAGCAGGTCGTCACACAAGCAGTATAATTTGGGTGTCCATAGGTTGCGCCTGGCAGT
>JBBQIG010000064.1:0-13230 GCA_038324715.1 Anaerolineae bacterium
GTCACCTCTTCAATCGGCTCCACCAGACGGCGCACAAAACAATAGTAACGAGCACGCAACATGAACCCTGCGCCTGTCAAGACCCGTACCAGATCGCCCCAATCACCCGGTAAAATGCCCGCCCCGGCTTGAAAAGAGGGATAGCCCGTGCTGATATGAAAAGCCTTGACATAGGCAACACCCATCTCAAGCCAAAAGCGGTGGGCAGCAGCCAACAGTGCCGCAGCAACAGGCGTCACCAGTTCGGCGCGGTCAGGCAAAGCTAAAAAGCGTATCAAGCCATCGGGATGATAGTCTGGAATGTCGTCACTATCACTGTCCAACCCCACAGCGGCATCCAAAAAGCCCACTAGTTGCCCCGAGCGCCATGCACCCAGGTGACGATGCTTCTGCCAGCGCACTGTATAGAGGGAGGGCGGTTGTTCGGTAAGAATTTCCCGCCGCACTTGCTCTGTACTCACGAGCGTGCTATAGGGCGCAGAGCCAATGCGCGGGCCAATCAGACGAGCTAACATATTCCCCGCCGCTGCATCCAGCGCACTCACCGTAATCAACGGCTGGTTGTCACTCATGGACGCACCTGGGCTACGAGTGCGCTCAGTAATTCTTCATGCGCATAGACTGCCGGGATCGACACGGTGCGTACATCATCCGCATCAATGAGGCCTGTTTCAGTGCGCGGATGATAGAGCAGCAGAATTGATTTCAACCCGCGCCCTTCTTCGTTGACAGCGGACAATTGGCGAAACTCTACCTCTTGCACAGGCATCAGGGGCATATACAGCCGCACGCGGTCAGAGTCAAGTTCCACCCGGCTTGCCACCAACCGCAGATAACGCAACGTAAGCCAGAGTGTAACGACCATAAAAAAGAGCGTACCCAAATCTAACCCCGCGCGCAGTTGCCAGCCAAAGACCAGGGTTAAAAGAACGCAGAGCAGGGCAAAGACTCGATAGAGTGGATGAACGGGATAAATGACAGGTTGATTCGGCACAGGGTCAGCAAGCACAAGTCTACTCAGTTCATCAAGGTCAGTCTGTTCAAGGTAAAAATATGTTCAGGTAACAGTGCAGGTTAGGCATTAGGAGAGATACGGGTCAGCGGTTCCTGGATTGCACTTTGGTAAACGTCTAACAACGCTGTGAGGTGCTGCTGTACGCTCGGCGGGCGCTGAATCTGCGCTGCCAACTGTGCAACCAGATCCCGATCAGCCGCAAGCCATTGCAATGCCTTGCGCCATGCGTCGCTATCACCGGGTGGCACCAGCAAACCATTCACCCCATCCGTAATCGCCTCTGCCATCACCCCTAGCTGGGATGCCACAACCGGCACACCCGCGGCAAGCGCTTCATTCAGCAGATAGGAATAGGTCTCATACCAGAGCGAGGGCACAACTACTACATCCACACGTGCCAGCAATGCCCAAACCGCATCACGTTCTAAGCGTCCCAAAAAGTGAACGTTCAGCCCCGCATTTTTGCGCAAGCGCGCCTCATAATCGTCCTCGTCAGCGGCTCCCGCAATCCACAATTCTGCCGTTTCATCCAGCCCCAAAAAGGCATCCACAACCACATGCACACCCTTCTGCCACGCTAACCCGCCCAAATATGCCACCTGCAAAGGTCGTCCTGGCGTGTGCGTGGAAGCAAAATTAGCAGGGAGGTCAACGCCCAAAGGTAGCATCCGCATCTTCGCAGCAGGTGCGCCATGTGACTGATACCACTGTGCGACAAAGGGGGTAGAGGCCAAAAGCGCATGCGCACGCTGCAAGCCTCTGTCAAGCAGAGAATTGCGCAGCCGCAAGCTTCCCCACAGCGCCGGAGCTAATAGCCATGCACCACTCCCGCCACGCGCCACGGCACAGCGCGTGCAATTCAGATGACCTCGCGGCCCAGCACAGACCGAGCTATCATAATTAGTGAGCAGTTGTGCATTGGCACAAATCCACCAGTAGTCATGCAGCGTAATCACATAGGGAATCTGTGCCGCTTGCAAGCGCGTCAACAGTGCCGCCGGTAGCCCCATCAGGTGTTGAACATGGACAACGTCCGGCTTGAACTCATGGATCACCTGCTCAAAGAGTGCTACCAGCGATCCTGTGGCAAAGTTCGCCAGATAGCGCTGTTGGGCACTCGGCGTCCCCTGCCAGACGCGATAGACGGCAACCCCATCCTCCTCAACCCGTTCGACCCCTTGCCCTTCGCGACTGACACGCGTTACCACGCCAACGGTATGCCCCGCGTCTGCCACTTGCTGTGCAACCGTTCGAGTATAATGTTCCGTCCCGCCAAGATGGTCGGGCGGGTATTGGTGGACAAGGTGTAAGACGCGCATGGCTCCTTCAATCACTGTGCTATACTAGGGTAACTTCACGCCACCGTCAAATGAAAAGCGCCAAATGAAATGGCCCAACGCTCACTGATCATCTCTCTGATCATCTCGATTGTTCTCTACCACTCTCTACCCGCCCATGCACCCAGGCTCAACCATCTCTTCTAAGCTTCCAACCACTATCAGAGAAAATATCAATCCTGCGGTGAAAGCTTCAGCACAAGAGACTCCGCTCAGGGTGAATGTCATCCTCTTAAACTGGAATGCCGCCGCGGATACCCTGGCGTGTCTTCAGCATGTCGCCGCCTGGAAACAAGTTCAGCCTCATGTGTGGGTGGTAGACAATGCCTCGCAAGCTGATGATCTCGCACAGTTGCAGGCAGGGCTAGCCAACTTGCCCATCCCCTGCACGCTGATCCCCAACGCCCAAAATCTAGGCTTTGCAGGAGGCACGAATTGCGGTTTGCGCGCTGCGCTGGCGACAGACGATGCACCACTGTTGCTACTCAACAACGATGCGCTGCTGGCGGAGAGTGACATTGCCAGAATGGTGGCAACCCTGGATGAGCGTCCAGATGCAGCAGTGGTCGGCCCTGCGCTTTACACACCCGGCCCCCCTGCCAAACTCCTGAGTGCAGGCTATCGTGATCCTGCCTATCACCATCATACCCTAATTACGACCCCACCTGCGGATACGCCCGTCTTTGCAGTCGATTATACTTCCGGCTCGGCAGCTTTAATTCGCGCAGCACTCCTGCACAAAATCGGCCTTCTCGACGAGGATTACTTCTTCAACACGGAGGTTGCCGATCTCTGCCAGCGCGCACGCAAAGCTGGCTATCTCACGCTGGTCGATCTACGCGCACGCGCCTACCACGATTTAGAGCGCTCCTCAGCACTGCGCAGCACGCTCTACACCTACTACCTTGTCCGCAACAGGCTTCTCTACATCCGCAAAATCTATCCTGTCAGCGCTTGGTGGTTGGGTACGTTTTGGGCAGTCTATACTCTACTACTGTCTATAAAAGTACGCTTGCAAGGTGAGCGTGCTACAGCCCATGCGATTTATTTGGCCTTGGTGGATGCGTTGACGGGGCGATGGGGTGGACAAAATCAACGTGTTTTGACGGCGTGCCAGCGCTTCCTTGCCACCCCATGAGCGTTATCTATCTGTTGCCGATCCTGCCCCCCAAGCACCCCAAGGCAGAAGCACTTTCGCAGGAGATCGAGTTGCTGCGTGGTCATTTTGGGGGCAAGTTGGTTTTTGTCAACCCCAATGCCCATTTGCCCAAAGCTCTGATCCCGCGGCTCTTATTTGGCTGGCACAGCTTGCCCCAGCTTTACCAGCTTGCCAAGGATGCGGATCTTTTTCACTTTTTCAACCCAGATCCCTTCCCCTATCCTTTTCTCTTAACGCTGCCCAAACCCGTGGTCTACACCGTCATCGGTGGCGTGGAGGCACGCCCCAATCTGGCTTTCTTTCAGCGCATGGCGCTGGTGACGCTGCCCGACGAGCGCACGTTGGCGCAGTTCAAGGGGTGGGGGTTAACCAATGTAGCCCTGCAACGCCCAGGTGTTGCCACCTACCGCTTCACGCACCATCCACTGCCGCTGACCCCCGCCGAGCCGTTGCGCTTACTGGTTGCCTCCGCGCCGTGGACGTTAGCCCAGTTCACCAGCAAAGGCTTTGATGCGCTGCTTGCCGCTGCCCAGATGATGCCTGATCTGCACCTGACACTGCTTTGGCGCGGCGTGTTGGTGGATGAGATCCGGCAGCGCATTGCCACGCTCGGAGTTGGCGAGCAGGTGACGGTGATCGATCAGACGGTGGATGTCAACGCAACCCTGGCTCGCACCCATGCGGCAGCCATCTTTGCCACTGCTCCAGGCATCATCAAATCCTATCCCCACTCGCTTTTGGATGCGCTGGCGGCAGGAAAGCCTGTGTTGCTCAGTCGCACAATTCCAATGGCAGATTATGTCGAGCAAGAGCAATGCGGGGTGGTGGTTGATACCGTAACGCCCATCGGCATCATTAAGGCACTGGCAAAACTACGCGCAGAATATACGCTTTATGCCGAGGCGGCGACCCGAGTGGGGCAGCGCGATTTCACCGAGCAAGCCGCATTAGAAGCAGCCAGCACCATCTACGCTACTGCCCAGCACAAGACCCAAACCCAGGGAACTCGAGGCAAGAGGTAGCGTGCATGAACACCACGACTAATCGTCGCATTGTCTTGACGACGCTTCTCCTCCTCTTGCTCACCAGCCTGATCTTTCTAGCTCCTGCCCTGCGCCCTGGCTATATGCTCTTGCCTGCCCACCTCCCCTTTCTGTGGGATCCGCTTTGGCAGGGGTTAGCTCCACCCGGCGCGGTCGCCGAGGCAAACTCGCTTTTGGGTGATCAATTCTACCAATACCATGCATGGAAGGTCGCCGCCTGGCAGGCACTGAGCCAGGGCGAACTGCCCTTGTGGACGAGCGCGGTCAATGGCGGGCAACCTTTGCTAGCCAATGGGCAAGTAGGGTTATTTGACCCCTTCAACCTTGTGGGGATGCTCTTTCCACTCACCACTTCCTATGCGGTCGGAGCCTTGCTGCGCTTGTGGGTGGCGGGCATTTTTGCCTATGCCTATGCACGCACCATCGGCCTTTCGGTGCCAGCCTCCTGGCTCACGCTGCTAGTCTTTGCCTTTAGCGGGCCTTTGATTAGTTGGTTGGGCGCAACACCCAGCCATGTGTTGGTCTGGCTACCTGCACTGCTCTGGGTGGGTGAAAAGCTGCTCACCACGCGCCGTTTGGGTTGGGCGCTGCTTGCCGCCACTTTTCTAGCGTTGCTCCTTTTGAGCGCGCAACCTGAAATTGCCCTGCAAATGGGCATTGTCTGGGGAATCTATCTGCTCTGCCGCGCCACCTGGCAAGAGCAGAGTTTGTGGTTGGGGCTGCGTCGCCATGCACCCTGGTGGTTGCTGGTGGCATTGCTAGGGGTTGCATTGGCGGCGATTGAAGCATTGCCCTTTGTTGATGCGTTGCGCCATAGCGTCGTCTTTGACCGGCGTCTGAATGTAGAGCAACTTGCCACATCTGCGCCCGATCTCATGCAATGGGTGCGCCGCATCTTTTTCAGCTGGCAAGAATGGCCTACGCTCATCACCACCCTCCTGCCCCACTTTTTGGGGCGTGAAATGGATGAGAGCTATTGGTATCCCTATGGCAACAGCATTGAAAATAACGCCTATGCCGGGGTGCTCCCCCTGCTCCTGGCACTTCTCGCCTTGTGGGCAGCATGGCGCATGCGCGACATTGCGGGGCGGCGCTGGATCTGGCTGTGGGCTGCGTTGGGTGCAGGGTCATTGGCGCTTGCAGTAGGATTGCCGTTGCTCAATGGCTTGAACTATCTCCCTCCCTCTACCCTCATCGCCCCTGGCAGGCTGCGTGGAGTCTATGTGTTTGCCATTGCCATTCTTGCGGGGTGGGGGCTGGATTCTCTGCGTACTCATGCTCCCTTGCGTCGCCCCTTGATCATTCTGCTTGCACTGGCGGCACTCGCCAACCTGCTGTTGGTCATCATCGCCTACAGCGGTTTTACCCTCTACGCAGATCAATTAATTGCCTCTGGCAAAGCCTTTATGCAAGCCAACGTGGGCACACCTGCGCTTGATAGACCGCTGGAAGATCTCTTTGCGCTGGTGGAGGCACGCCACCAAGCCAAGCTTGCCATGTTGCGCCCTACCAACCTGATCATGTACCTGCCCCTGCTGGTGGGCGTGACAGGTGGTCTGCTTCTTTGGCTGCAAAGCAAGGGGCGTCTGTCACAAAGCGCGCTGGTTGTCGCGCTCATTGGTATCGCTTGGCTAGATCTGGCATGGGTGGGCATCGGCTTCAACGCCACTGCGCCAACTTCCTGGTTGGAGCCGGTGCCGCCCGCCGTTGAATACCTGCAACAACAATCAGGAAATTTCCGCGTGATCGGCACACAATTGATTCTCAAACCCAATAGCGCCATGCTCACTGACCTAGAAGATATACGCGGCTATGACCCGTTGGGGGTCGCACGTTATCACGATCTGTTAGCTGGTTTGGATGGCTATGCTCCGTCCCATTATCACAACTACTTCCGTCATCTGGACGACCCGCGCCTTGACCGGCTCAACGCCACCTACGGTCTCAGCCGCACACCCCCCACCGACGCGCGCTGGGAGCCAGTCTTCAATGACCCCAGTGGCGTTACCGTCTATCGCAGCCGCACAGCCTTACCGCGCGTCTACGTCGTCTACGCCGCGCAAGTGGTTGATACACCCGCCGAGTCACTGGCGCGCACGCTCGATCCCGCCTTTGATCCACGTCAAACGGTTATCTTAGAAGCAGAACCCGTCGGATGGACACCGCCCGCAGCCCTACCTACCGAGCCGCCGCAAGTGGAATTTGTCACATACAGCGACAATCGCGTGCAGATAGCCGTTACAACTGCCGTGTCCGGTCTGCTTGTGCTCACAGATACCTACCTCCCTGGCTGGCGTGCCACCCTGGATGAACAACCCACTCCCATCTATGTCGCCAATCATGCCTTTCGTGCAATCGTAGTACCCGCAGGGACGCATAGTGTGACCTTTACCTATGCTCCCCTCAGCCTGCCTGTGGGCGCAGCCATCAGTAGCGGTGCGCTACTTGTGCTCTTTATGGGTGCAATTTGGGTGAATAGATCACCTGCTCGTACTGCTAGCAGCGTGGAGTCTTTGCCATGAAAGTGCTGCAAGTTGTCCACGCCTATCCACCCTCCAAAGGGGGCAGCCAATTCCTTGCCCAACAGTTGGCAGAACGGCTCGTCAACCGCTATGGCGATGAGGTGACGGTCTTGACCACCGTAGCCGATGATCTCAACTACTTTTGGCGCGGTGGAGATGCCTTTGCCCCTGGCGTGGAGCAACAAAATGGCGTCACCGTCCATCGACTGCCAGTGTTCTATCAGGGGCGTTGGCTGCGTCGAGCAATGGCAGCGCTGACCTACCGCTTGCGCCTGCCCACCAATGACTATTGGCGCACCCTAGAGCAAGGGCCAATTATACCCCGATTAGCCAAACGTATTGCCACCAGTGATGCCCAAGTTGTCTTTGCCAATGCATTTCCCTTGCGCCATATGTACGACACCCAAGTTGGCGCGCAGCGCGCAGGTATCCCCCTGGTCTATTTGGGCGCGCTTCATCTGCATGATCGCTGGGGCTATGATCGCCCCCTGATCTACCGTGCCATTCGTCAAGCCGATGCCTATGTAGCGCATACCGATGTAGAGCGCGAGGCTGTGATTGCACAAGGGGCTGACCCCGACAAGGTGGCGGTTATCGGCGCGGGCGTTGACCTCGCCCCTTTCGCTAATGCAGATGGGGCAGCGATGCGTCGCAAATTGGGCCTGGGTGATGATCCGGTGATTGTTGTGCTGGCAAAACAGGTAGAGCGCAAGCGCTTTGACCTCTTGTTGCAAGCCATGCCCCGCGTCTGGGAAAGGGTTCCCACAGCACGCTTGCTGTTGGCAGGGGGGCGCGGCGGCTACTCTCCCACTTTGGAAGCAGAGATCGCTGCACTCCCCAGCGCGTGGCGCAGTCGCGTAACCGTGCTCTCTGATTTTGCTGAAGCAGACAAAGCAGCCATTTTGGCAGCAAGCACCCTCATGCTGCTACCCTCGGCAGAGGAGTCTTTTGGCATTGCGCTAGTGGAGGCATGGGCTTGTGCCAAGCCCGTGATTGGCGCGGGCATTGGCGCAGTGGCAAGCCTGATCGATGATGGCGTGGATGGGCTGCACTTTGCCTACCCGCACGCAGAAAGCATGGCAACCGCCATGATCACGCTGCTCACGCAACCCGATGTTGCAGAGCGCATGGGGCAAGCGGGCTTGGCAAAGGTGCGCGCCAACTACACCTGGGATCAGGTAGTGGGGCAGCTACGCGCGCTCTTTGTCGAGGTCATCCGCCGCAGGACGCAATAAAACTTGCAACAAGCAGGTGCTACCGTAATGTTTGCGGCAAAAAACAGTCATCATAGAGGAGAAAGTTCGATGCTTTGCAAAAGATTGCAGAGAAGAATCACAGAAAAGAAGCAGAGAGGTTGGCTAGGGAGACAATAGAGCTACCATTGACGAGTCGGACACGGTCCGCTCCTGTGCTACAGAATCATAAAACAGGAGATGGATATGAAGCGACTTGCTATTACGATTGGCCTGCTCATTTTACTAGCACTTTTGGGTGCAGCAGGTTGGTATTTTGCCTCCCCCTTATTTCTTGATCAGCGCGTAGACGAAGCACTCCCCTTTACTTTGCCCGATCCAACTGAAGTTGTGGCACAGGGGGATCATGTGCCAAGCAATGAAGATGCTTCCCTGCACTCTCTGGCAGAAGAGGAAGTTGGCATAATCCTTCCCCCAACAGCAGAATCCACCGAGCTAACTCCCACTGTAGAAGTGATCCTGTTGCCAACGCCCACGCAAGACCTTGTTATTGAAGAAATACCCATCACGGAAGATATCATAGAAGCAACGGCGACAGCAGAACCCGTTGCGCAAGCACCTGCCAACAGCCCGCTCGTAATAGGTCAAGGCCAATTTGTAGACGGTGATGCCTTCCACAAAGGTTCCGGCACAGCGACCCTGTTCCAAGGGCCAGATAGCGCTTATCTGCTACGCCTTGACGACTTTGTGGTGACGAATGGCCCCGATCTGCACGTCTTGCTTTCCACCAATCCCACACCCACCGACCACGCCAGCCTGGACACATATCTGGATCTCGGCTCGCTCAAAGGCAACATTGGCGACCAGAACTACACGCTGCCTACCGGCACTGATGCCACGCAATACAAGAGCGTGATCATCTACTGCCTACCCTTCCAGATCATCTTCGCAACAGCAACGCTGCAAGAATAACTGTTGAGGTAGCCCTTCCTTGGAGATCCAAGCTCCGAGGAAGGTTCTTCTATTTCACACCCCCACACCTTACATAAACCGCCCGCCACAAGGTATCCGTGAGAGATTTTGTTACTCTCGCCCAACTCAAGCCACAAATGCCGAATCGACAAAGCGAGACCAACGCTGCTCTTGACGTTGCACCTTCGGATTAAAAGCCATTTCAATGGCGAGATCAGCCATTGCCTTCACCACCCACTCAAAATAATGAGGCGTAATGTTATTGATGTCCATATCCGGTGCGGCGTTCATAAAATCAATGGCATAAGGAATCCCATTGCGCACAGCAAACTCTACGCTGTTCATATCATAGCCCAGCGCGCGGTTGAGAAGGCGCGCATCCTTTATAATGCGCTCGCCCAACCCATCCGGCAAGTGGTTATGTTCTACCAGATAACGCCGCTCGCCTGGGTCATATTTGATCGGCATAACGTTATCTTGCCCCACACAGATGCAGCGCACATGGAGATCCGACTCAATAAATTCTTGGAGCATCATGCACAGTGTATTCGTCTGGTTATAGGCATAGATCAACTCCTCAATTGTGCTGACCTTATAGACATGCTTCCAGCCACCTCCCCACGCATCCTTGAGAATCGCCGGCAACCCCACATAATCAGTAATTGCCTTCCAGTCCAGCGGATAAACCAAATTACGCAAGCTCTCGCTCACCACTCCCTCTGGATAGGACTTCATGGGCAGCACCATCGTCTTGGGCGAGGCAATCCCCAGTTGAGTCGCTAGACTCGCCTCAAAAAACTTATCATCTGCACTCCACCAAAAAGGATTGTTGATAATGTAAGCGCCTTGCAACATGGCGTTCTTGAGATAGGTGCGGTAATAGGGAACTTCGTGGCTGATGCGGTCAATGAGCACAGCATAGGGACATGGCTCATTCATGCGCGTGCCCCCCAACTTCACATATTCTGCCACTACACCGGCATCGCGGTTGTTCACTTCATCCAGAAATGCAGGAGGGAAACTCCACTCGCGCCCTACAAGCAGCCCAATCTTCTTTAACTCGCCCACAAGCCTCTGCTCCTTTGCCGATGCTCTCTTGGCTTACCTGTCTTGGATCTATTGTTTTGGCTAATGCCTATAAATCTAACTCTTTACCAGGTTGGCGTTGCTGTTGCGCTTCCAATAAGCTTCCAATAAAAGGGGAACAAGGTCGAAGCAATCTATACTGCAATGTACCACAAATGCGCCAGGGACGCATGAAGCACGTAAAGACTTCACAGAGCTTTACAGCGAAAGTGCAGGGCGCTCCATGTGAGATGTGATTACCGCAATGAGAAAGCGCGCTTTAGTACGGCCTAGTATACGCAATGGCAGCTCTAATTCAGATGGGCGACACCTTATTTACCATTCCTCATCAGTGACATTCTCACCGCTATACAGTAAGATGCAGTGGCTCATCGCATTAAATTCATCTGAAATTTTACAGTAACAGAATAAACAGAACGGGGAGTGACAGCCATGAGTGCAGTACGCATTGCCTTTGCGGGTGTGGGCTTTATGGGGCAAGTGGCTCACCTGCGAAATTACGCCCATCGCGAGGATTGTGAGATTGTTGCCATTGCCGAACCGCGGCCAGAATTGGCGCGCAAGGTGGCAGCGGCCTTTGATATTCCCAAAATTTACGCAGACCACCGGCAGCTTACTGAAGACACGGAAGTTGACGCAGTGGTCGCCAGCCAGCCCCATCTACGCAACGGGCATATTGCCATACCCTTGCTGCGCGCCGGGAAGTATCTCTTCACCGAAAAGCCAATGGCGGGTTCATTGCAAGAGGCAGAAGCGATTCAAGCAGCCGCCACCGAAGGCGGTGTTCATCTCATGGTGGGCGTGATGAAACGCTATGATACGTCGGTGCTGGCCGCGCGCGAACTTTTACAGGGCTTGTATGCCAGTGGCGAACTAGGGCAGTTGAATCGCATTCGCGCCCATTGCTATGGCGGTGACTGGATTCATAACGCACTCCCCCCCATTACTACGTCGGAAACAGTTCCCGACGATCCTTCCTTCACGCCGAATTTCTCCCCATGGATGGACACTGACCAGGCCAAGCAGTTCCAAAATTACACCAACATCATGGCGCATACCGTGAACCTTGTGCGCTACCTCTATCCCAACGCGCTCACTGTGCAGACAGCATTGGCACGTGAAGCACAACGTCTTTTGCACACAGTACTGCTCACCAGTGAAGCAGGTCTCTTGGTGGAAATTGCAGGTGGGAGCGTGCGTTCGCATCAATGGGAAGAGGAGACTCACTTCTATTTCGAGCGTGGCTGGGTCAAGCTCTTCACGCCTTCACCCCTCAACCGCCAAGCGCGTGGTCGCGTCGAGATCTACCACTCGGAAGATAGCAAGGCAGGAGAGCGGCGCGAGATCATTCCGCCCATTGATTGGGCATTCCATCGCCAAGCCGATCATTTCATTGAGTGTGTGCGTGATCGCAAGGAACCCATTAGCAGTGGTCGCGATACACTGGAAGATATGCGGCTGATGGAAGACATTTTCCGCAAGATGATTTTGGTTTAGGGTTACAACACAAACATTCCTTGGAACTTCAAGCTCCGAGGAATGTGTAAGGTGCAGTATCGGATCAAAAAGGTCGCCATACCTCCACGCGCATCCCCACACCCGCAAAATCCTGTGACTCTGCCATCGACCAGCCCGCGCCAGCCATCGGCGCAGAGAGATAGCCCTGTCCATACTGCGGCTCGATGTCCACCCTGTAGACGATCACGACCTGCTCAAGCCCCTGCGTGACAAGCAGATCACCCACAAAGGCCCGATAGCCCTCTGCTCCCTGCGAATAGGAAGCACGCAGCGGCAACCCCACATAGAGCGTATGCACCAAGGCAGGTTGATCATAGGCAGTCACCACGCGGCGCACCTGCTGCGCCACCCACTCGGGCAGCGGCAGGCGCGTGACCAACCCTGCCAAACGTCGTCCTTCCTCAATTTGCACGGCGGCTCCAGCTTGGGGTGGAGAAAGCAGCCCTGCTTCTGCGCTCAACCGCCAATCGAGCAAGGGTGCGCCGGGATAGGTCATCTCCATCGAGCCGACAACCAACGTGTGGGGTGATTCCTGAATCGCCTCCACAATGTAAGCCGTAGCCGGGTCAGGCTGCGCGCCGGGGCCTGGAATGACGGAATCTCGCAGCAACAACCCGCCTTGCACCAACAAGAGCAGCAGCCCCACTACAGTTGCCCCACGCCAAAGCCTTGCTCGACCTTGTGCCCAGCGCCACGCTTCCGCCACGCCATAGCCACCCACCAGAAAGAAGGCAGGCAGCATGGGAAAGAGGTAGCGAGCCTGTTTGTTGTGGTGAAACATGCTGATGGTAAAGAGCAAAACCACCAGCACCAAGAGCAGATTCATGCCCGATGAACGCCGCTTGAACAATGCCCATACAAAGGTGATGGCATAGAGGGCAAAAAGCCAGGGCGATCCCGAATTACGCACCACCGCCAGCGAGTAAAAGAGCCACCCCTCAATGCTATAAGGCTCATCCACCCCATCTGGCACATTCACCATCCATTGCCAGGTGGAGGGAATTTTGGGTGTATAGGCAAACCAGACGCCCAAAATCAGCACCACAGGCAGCAACGCATACAGGATTTGGGGTCGCCAGATGCGCCCGCGCAGATGCACTAGCAGCGTAAGCGCCAGCGTCAAGCCAATCACAATTCCATATTGGGGGCGCATAAGAAAGGTCAAAGTGACAAGCAGCCCCAAAAGCATCCACTCACGCGCAGGCGAACTCCCCGCGGGTTGGTCGTCTGCTAACAACTTGAGCGCTACCACCAGCGTCAAGCTCAAAAAGGTTAGCCCTGGAATCTCCAACATGCCTTGTGTGGCATAGGACAACAAGGGCGGTGAAGTCAGCCACAAGAGTGCGGCTATGGTTCCAGTGATATTGGGACGTTGCGAATCTACC
>JBBQIG010000065.1:0-13200 GCA_038324715.1 Anaerolineae bacterium
TCTTGAGTGATGTTGCGCGCCACGGCACACATAGCTGTGACTACTTACTCACAGTGGATATGGAAATGGAGCCAGTGCCTGGCTATACATACGCCAGTTGGGAGCGGGGTTATGGTGATTTTCATCTGCTGCCCGACCTCAAGACCCTGCGCCTCGCTACCTGGCTTGATCGCACCGCCATGGTGCTTTGTGATGTGCAAGACAACAAGAGCCACAGCCCTGTCCCCTACGCACCGCGCACGATCCTGCGGCGTGCAATTGACCAAGCCGCCTATCTGGGTTATTCGGCGATGGCTGCATCGGAACTGGAATATTATATCTTTCGCGATTCCTATCGCGATGCCGCACAAAAGGATTACAGTGGGCTGGAATCGGCAGGCTGGTACATTGAAGATTATCATGCGCTACAAGGCACACGCACAGAAGCGTTTAACGGCGCAGTCCGCCGCCACCTCAAAAACTCTGGTGTGCCCGTGGAAAATTCCAAAGGCGAATGGGGACGCGGTCAGCATGAGCTAAACGTGCGCTATGCCGACGTCTTAACCATGGCGGATCGCCACGCGGTCTATAAGCAATGCCTCAAGGAGGTTGCGGATCAGATGGGCATCAGCGTCACCTTTATGGCAAAGGTAGATGAAGGGCAAGCGGGATCAAGTTGCCACATCCACCTAAGCCTCTGGCGCGAGGGCAGCAACGCATTTGCTGGCAACAAAGCATTTGGCCCACTCCAGACCAGTGATACCTTTCGTTGGTTTCTAGGTGGCTGGCTTCGCCACCTGCCCGACCTCATGGCCTTTTATGCACCCACCATCAATTCCTACAAACGCTACCAAGCAGGGTCATGGGCTCCCACCCGCATCGCCTGGAGCTATGACAATCGCACAGCAGGTTTCCGCGTGGTCGGTCATGACCAGAGCCTGCGCATCGAATCGCGCATTCCCGGTGCTGATTGCAACCCCTATCTCGCCTTTGCCGTCTCCCTCTTCTCTGGACTGGATGGCATTGCCAACCAGATTGAGCCACCAGAAATCTTTACAGGCGACGTCTACGCCGCGCAGCATCTCCCCCATGTACCCGCCACGTTGCGCGAAGCGACCACAAATCTAAACGCCAGCGCCTTTGCACGCCGCATTTTGGGTGATGCCGTGGTCGATCATTATGTCCACTTCTTCCAGGTTGAGCAGGCAGCCTATGATAAAGCCGTCACCGATTGGGAGCGCAAGCGCTATTTCGAGCGTATTTGAAGTTGCACAACTTAAGCAGTCAGTGAGGAAAAATGCCTTACACCAACCAAGTTGAGTGGCTTCCCAATCAAGGGTGGGATTCGCGCATCCACATCGCAGCCAACGGCACTTTGGTCAACGTCTTTCTCCTGCTCACTGAGCGCTATCTGATCCTGGTGGATACGCTCTTTAACCCCACCACCGCCCGCGCCCTACTCGATTATGCTCAACCCTACCTCGCCAACCGGCAACTGCTGGTGATCAACACCCATGCCGACTGGGATCATGCCTGGGGCAATCAACTGTTCGCCGGAGCAGATGCCTTGCATCCAGCCCCGATCATCGCCCATGTCGCCTGTGCCACCCGCTTCGACTTGCCCGAAGCCCGCGACGGTCTCCACCACTTTCAAAGCGAGCATCCCTCTCTCTTTAGCGATGTCATCTTAACCAAGCCAACGCTCACCTTTACAGACCAATTGTTTATTGATGGCGGCGACTTAACCCTCCACCTCTTGCCCACCCCAGGTCACACCCCCGACCATATCGCCCTCTATATACCCGAGATCAACACCCTGTTGGCGGGAGACGCAGCCGAACTCCCTTTTCCGTTCGCTCAGGATGCCACGACCCTTCCCACCCTGCGCGCCTCATTGCAAACATTAGCCGACCTACATGCAGAAACCGTGCTCTATTGCCATGCCCCTGCCACCATCGGCCCGCGCCTAATCCACGACAACATTGCCTACTTTGACGCGTTGGAAAAAGCTTGCCATTCAGCCCTGGCGCGCGGGCTAGAGATTGATCAAATTGTGGATGCAGAATTGGCAGCAACAATCGGCTTTGATTATACGGAGGTAACGCCCACAGAAGGCGCGTGGGCGGAGATTTCCCCGGCGCAACGCTTAGAAGGAGATGCCCAGCAACTGCGCATGATGTTGACTTGGCTACAGGAAAATGAAGACAGGCGGGAGGGTTAATCAGTGGGCAACAACATTTCCAAACGTAAGATTTGCACCTGATTCGATGGGGCGTCAAAGGTTAAGCGATCCACACCGGGCGGTAGCACCACGGACATGGTTGCCCCTGTCGGCGCAGCCGGTAATTTCCAACTGTCTCCATTCGTGCTACTCACCACAGCATCCACGGCACTCTGATAGGTAATCACCACTTCAGCCCCTTGCAGAGCGTGCAGCAAGAGCAGAACAGCAGGCCCGTTACCCAGCGTGCGACTACGCAGACCGTCTGCCTCAATCAGAGGCCCCCAGTGCAACGCCCCCAACAGCAAATAAGGCTGCGGCGATGCAGGCGGCGTCACCCCATAGACACGGATTCGTTCGTCGGCAAAGAGAGGGGCATCCCCTTGAAAGAGCGCGTTCACCAATGCCTCGGTGTACTCGCGTTCCTCACCACCCGGCATCTTATAGCGATCCAGAACCACCCTTTCCACACCCAAATCATTGAGCACAGTCATCCCCACCAGCACCGGGTCATCGGCAAGAATATCCGGCCCTAAATGTCGCCAATGCTGCAAAAGTGGCGCGCGCTCGGTGAGCGTGCGCGGGTCATCTCGGCTAATATAGGCGACCGTCAAGGGACGCTGATGCACCGTCTGATAGAGCAAATAGCCAGGGCGATCATAGTTCATGGGCAGATTCAACACCGCGCCGTTACCCGCTTCTTCAGCCAGCGTCGCATAATAGGCAGGCGTATCGGGGGGACTCATGGGAAAAGGGGCCACCCACGATTCGCCCAAGACCACCACAACTGCCACTGCACCCACTGTTACCGCGCCCATTTGACCCAAACTTCTACGCAGCTGTCTGAGCAACCACGCCAACCCTATCCCAGCCAGCACAGCCACACAGAGTTGCACCACGATGGCAAAACGGCTGACACTGCGGCTGATGCGCATAAAAGGCACCAGTTCGTTGACCACAGCATACAGCGAGAAGTCCCGCACAGGATTCACAGAATCTGCTGCAAAAGCCGCATCTGTCGGAATGTCCTCCCAGGAAATATCCAGCAACTGCACTCTTGGCCCTAATGCCAGCAACAGAAAGCAGAGCGCAGCCACCGCCCACAGTGCCGACCGTCGCCACATCGCCCCCACAGCCACCAGAGCCAGCGCCAACGCGCCATAGCCCACAGCCAGCGTGCGTTCACTGACCGGCGCAATTTGGTTGCCCCACCAACTGAAGCTTTCGGGACGGAAGAGGGTATGCAGTCGATTTGGGATCAGAAAGTCCAACAGCGTGGCACTAAGAATATAGAGATCGCTCGTCGGTCGCACCATAAAGCTGTACTGCACAGCCTCATAAACCATCGGCACCAACACAGGGGCAAGCACAATCGCAAAGAGAAGTCCGCCCACTGCCGCAGGGCCAACCAGCCCCAGCCACAAACGCCAACGCCGCTCACGTTGAAGCAACGCCACCAGCCACATCCACCCGATCACCACCGCCGTCAACAGGAAAAGGTAGAGAACGAAATACCAGTCACACAATCCAGCCAGCGTCAGAAACAGTCCCGCCAACAAGCCCTCACGCAGCCACGGTTTCCCCACACGCGCGTGTGCCATACCCCGCAACAGTGCCAGCAAATAAAAGGGGAGCCATTGCAATGCCATCACCTGCATGTGCCCCAACAGATGTGCCATGTGTACCGGCGCAAAGGTGAAAATCAGACCCGCAACAAAGGCCGCCAGATGCACCATGCCCAATGAAGGACGACGCATTACCCCAGCCGCATGCTTGTCACCCTGAGGAGTATGCGACGAAGGGTCTCTCTCCTTCTCCCCCACCCCATCAGATGGTTGCAAACGCGCGCCAATTGCCCACAACGTCAGCAAGTACGTGCCATAGCCCGCCAGCACCCAGCTAATCAGCACCACAGCATTATAGGCAGGAATCAGCCCCGCACTCAGTTGCACAGGTAGCGTCACCAACCCATTAAAGGGGTTCAACGTGTGAAAATAGAGACCGACGCCGGTGGGATAATAGAGCAAGTCGGTGACATAGGGAGATTGCAGCCGGTCAACCAGCGCCAACTTCACCCACCAAAGATTCCAGTAGTTCTGCCAGCCATCAAAAGAATCGCCGGGAATCGCCGTGGTGAATTGAAGAGCCAGAGGCCAAGTCATGACCAGGGTCAGTAGCAAATAGCCAAACAAAACCGCGCCGTGTATCCATCCCAAGCTGGGACGACGCACGACGCGGGAAGTAGGCAAATCAGAAGCGGAACGAGAAAAAGAACTCATTACTGAGGGATTGCGTTAGCGACCTGGGGCTACCATGCGCACAACAGACAACTGTGCGGCTTGTAGCAGATTCGCCATTAGCATGGCATTAGTCATCGGCCCCGTACCACCAGGAACAGGCGTCAACATGGAAGCCACCCCTGCCACGCTGGCTTGGTGACAATCCCCCTTCAGGCCGTCGTCGGTATAGTTGGTGCCAAAATCCACCACCACTGCCCCCGGCTTCACCCAATCACCTTGCACCATTTCAGGCCGACCAACCCCCACGCAAAGAATATCTGCGCTGCGACACAA
This sequence comes from Anaerolineae bacterium, assembly GCA_038324715.1. Lineage (GTDB taxonomy): Bacteria > Chloroflexota > Anaerolineae > Caldilineales > Caldilineaceae > QEUY01. The sequence goes on from JBBQIG010000065.1 coordinate 4,774, forward strand.
CCCCGGCAAATCAACTGTGCGACTATGGGCGATGGTCACGGTGCAATGACGATGGAGCAGCAGCAAAGCCATCGGCTTGCCCACAATCTCTGAACGACCCACGACGACCGCATGTTTCCCCTGCAACGACACGCCCGCTTCTTCTAAAAGGCGCAGCCCCCCCGCAGGGGTGGCAGGCACAATAAAGGGCGGTCGATTCACCAGCAAGCGACCCGCATTCAATGGGTGAACGCCATCCACATCTTTAGCCGGATCGATCAAATCAATCAACTCATCCAGCCGTAACCCTCCCGGAATTGGCTCCAAAATCATAATGCCATGCAAGTGACGGTCATCGTTCAGGCGGCGCACCAGATCGGCAGCTCCCTCCTGGGTGGCAGACGCATCCAATACATGGGGCTGGTAGGCGACATTGACACTCTTGCAGTTCTTCTCAATGGCCCGCGCATAGCCCGCCGCAGCGTCATCATCACCAATCCGCACCACTGCCAGTGTGGGTGTCACATCATCTTCTGCGCGTAAACGTTCGACATCCTCTTTGATACGCGCTTTCAGGCTCTTTGATAGTGCATTACCATCCAACAACTGCGCACTCATAAATCGATCTCCAGCACCTTTTGGCAAGCCGCCTTGCCCGCCACCACCGCGGCAGCCGCAGCCGCCAGCAGTTCGTCTCGGCCAACGGTATAGCATTCAACAAAAGAGTCGTCTTTAATAGATTTCAGATTGATGTTGACACTGATAAGCGCCGCACGCAGAGCCGCTTCACCTAAATAGAGCGCCACCGCAGCATCACTCACGATATTGCTATTCCCCTTAGCCGCCACAGGCTGCGCCAACCGCATCACTGCCAACGCACTTTCCGCCGTCACAAAGGGGACGCGTGTCGCTTCCTTAAGTGCAAGTTGCAACGCCTCGGAACGCGCTGCTTTTTCGGCATCCGTCTCCTTGGGCATGGCATAACAGGCAGAGACGCCAGCGAAAGCCTCGGCATCCGCATCTGCCAGCGCCAAAAGCTGGAGGCGTAAGGCTTCGGCCTGGGCCAAGTACTCCTTCATTTCTTCTTGCACATCCGCATACTTCTTCCCCAGCGTAAAATTCGTTACCATGCACAAGAGCGCAGCCGCTTGGCTTCCAGTGAGCGCAGCAGCCCCACCCCCACCAGGAGTCGGTTGTTTTGCTGCCAAAGCATCTAAAAAGTCACCGATTTGCATTTCACCAGTTTTCATAATTCCCTCCCTGGATGAACGTTGGAGTGCAAGTTGCGTTTACAAACAGTAAAAGCGTTCGCGACCACGCGTTTTCACGCCTTTCCACACCGACACACCCATCATAGCATAGCACCATCGTCGCACCCGAAAAGGCACTCTCTCTGAGAACCCTCCAAACACACGATTTACGCTTCATCTCGCAGCAATTCCTGCATCCAAACTTAGGCATGATCTCGGCTTGGTTCTACTTTATTGCTTATGTTAAACTCGCATTCATGCATCCACGTCACGTTAGCTCTTGCCATTTTGCCAGCAACCTTGCGTTGCTCACCCTATGCCTCCTGCTGCTAACGGGCTGTTCTGTAAGCGCGCAAAACAATCGCACCAGCCAACTAACGCCACCGCCACGAGCATCCTCGGTGGTGCGCGTGGGCCCAAGCGCCATTGCACCTACGCCACCACTCGCCGCGATATCTGACCTCTCAACACCTGCAAGCATATCTGCCACTACAAGCGTGACGGCGACTTCAGAGAGTACAGAAGAGATCACAGAAGAGATTACAGAAGATATTACAGAGGCAGAAGCTACAGAGACAGAAATTCCAGAGGTAGTTGTAATTACTGCGGCTTCCAATGCGCTGGAATTGCCCACGGTTACGCCAACAGCACAATCTCAGCCAAACCTGCTACCCACACCTACCGCGCAATCAATTGTTCTTGTGCCAACGGCAACTGTTACAGCATCTGAATCTGTGACCACTGTTTTGTCAGATGTTCTGTCAGAAACAGAACCTATCACCGCGACTGGCATAGAGGTAGAACTGCCGCCACTTTTTGTTACAACCACGCTGCCCCTCTTGCCCACCACTTATGAAGCCGTGGGTAGCTTTGCCTCCCAAACCGTCTATACAGATGGCATCATTGCTCAACAGCAAGGCAACTTTACAATCATCCAGTCCGCTGCCGACAATGGCTATGGCTCAAACCAACAATATACATTACGCACGCAGCGCGCAGTGGACTTGGTAGACGAGATCAATATCTACCAGATTGACGAGTACGTGGGCGTCAATTACACAGGCGGCGATTGGATGTTGGTGCGGCGCGATCAAGGTTCTAACATAGTGCGCGCCATTCAACCAATCTCTGACTTAGCCCTCCTCTTTCCGCGCATCATTGACGAAGCCGAACTGGTGGGGCAAGAAGAGATCGCTGGCGTGCCAACTCTGCGCTATCGCATTGATGATCCCGATGGGGCTGGATCGCGCCTCATTCAGCCACTGTTGGCCCTTACTGGCAACATTCGTTCGCTCAAGCTGGAAGTCTGGATTGCAGTTCCCGGTGGCTATGTGGTGAGCTATAACTTCCAAGTTGAGCTGGCAGGCGCACGCGTGCTTGATCTAGACCTAAACGAAGTGTTGGCAGATCAAGCAGTCACCTGGACTTATCAGATGACACAAAGCGACGAGCCGCAACTCATTACTTGGCCCGCAGATGCCCCCACACCAAATGCCTTCCCCGTGCCTGGTTTTGAGATTGGCACCTTCCCGCTTCCACCGAACTCCGAATTGATGTCGCTGATTGGGGGGATGCCTGATCTATTTAGCACTTCAACTGTAGAGAGAGTGGATGAATTCTATCGGACTGAACTAGAAGCACTTGGATGGGTCGTGGAAGGTGGAGAAGGTTTGCTGCTTGCGAGTAGGGAAGGCGTTAACATTCAACTATTGATCAGCGCCGACACGCAGACCGATGGCACTCGCATCAGCGTCTTGCCCAGTGAATAGAGATTCAGTTGTTGCCTTGTTGAAGCTTGACGTAATTCAGTGTCCCAGCGTCTTTACACTGTGTTCGCGGCCATGGTGGATTAACTGCCAGCTACCAAACGGCTCCAAAAGTTTGCGCACCCGATCACGCCGCACCTGCAAACGCGGCTCCTTGGCTTCCCACTTGCCTTTAACCTGGTTGATCACCAAGAGCGAATCGCCACGAATCTCCACCTGTGCCGTGCTGGGCAGAGCTTTGCTGTCACGCAACCGCTGCAGAATAGCCTCCAGCGCAGCGACTAGCGTATCGTACTCAGCTTCGTTGTTGGTCACACGATCCCCAAAGCGCAATTGCACAATCTGCTGGGGTTGACCAGGCCAACGCAACGCATAGCTTCCATATCCCTGCCCTGGATTTCCACAGCTCCCCCCATCGAAAATTACCACAATCGGCTGTTCAGGCGCTTGTCCTGGCAAAGGGGCCATACCATGTGGCTCGAGCGGAGTGCTGGTGGTAGGTGCGCCCCTCACAACCTTGCCGCTAACGGCAGAGCGATAGGGTTCTGCTTGACTCGGGTCAATTTGCAAAGGAGATAAGTGAGAAGGAGTAGATTGAGAGGAAGGGAGTTGAGGGGAAGAAGATTGGTCAGGCTGTGCCTGTGGAGCCTGTGCAGGAACCAGCACTGCCCCACTCACGCGGGGCTTCTGCGCAGCACGACGCATCCGCCGGCGCGCTTGCAAGCCCAATGCCGGAGCAATACGCAGTCGCTCACGGTCAGTCAACAGTTCGTCGGTATCCAACAAGCCACTGGTACGCAGACGACGCACAAGCCGCCGTCGCTGGTCGGGCGTCAAAAGTTGCACCGCCTCTACCAGCGCATTGAGGGCGGCTTCCTCACTCTCGTGCATACCAGTACCATCGCTCATAAGTGACTAACTCACCGCTTCGCGCATCGCCTGACGTTCCTGGCGGCGGCGCAAACGCGCCTTTTCCCACAGGTGTAACAGGTTGGAGTTATGGAACTGCTGCACCAGCCCGCCCAATGGAATGCGGCTGCGCCCAAACTGCTCAATGTCATTTTGCAGCAGATCATGCTTCGTACCACCCTTGTCCATGAGCGATTCCACAGTCTCTTGAATATCGTTAAGGTACTTAATGCTCGCATTAATGCTGCTAGTCACTTCGCCGCGCAGCAAAATATCGCCGTGACCTTGAACAATACTCTCCAGATTATAGTCATGCAAATTGGCAAGCGAACGCTTATATTGCTCAATATCGCTAAAGGGGCTAGCAATCATTGGCACGGGCATCATCAAGTCCGATGCAAACAATACCTTATCCTCGCGCACATGTACCGCGCAGACCTCTGGGCTTGGTCCAGGCGTGTTGATCACATGCACCGTCTTACCCCCCAGACGGAGCACAAGTCCTTCATTAAAGACGAGTTTGGGCAGACGAATTTTCACCGGGCGCAATTCAGGCGTATGCTCTTTCGCCTCTTCTAAGGATGTAAAGGCATACTTCTGCAGCAATTCACGACATTGCTCATGGGCAACCAACTCGGCATCTGGAAAGAGGTAGGAGCCGTAGACATGATCGGCATGGGCAATCGTGTTAATTACATAGCGAATCCCCTGCGGGCAGACGCGATTCGCAAAGTCGATGATCTGCTTGGTTTCAGAGGGAAAAGGTAGCGTATCAATCAAGATCCCCCCTTCCTCCGTGACAACTAATCCAGCATTCACTTCTATATAAAGTTCACTGGTAAAGACCCAAGTATCATCGGCTACGCGTGTGCGAATAATTGCCACAATTTGCTCCCTATTTCAGCCCTATATTAATTTACGCCGACAGCACTAATTCTGTTCGACCCTTCGGTTATGACAAGCAAGTATCCAAGTGTAACACACGTGATTAGCCTCGTCAAACAAGTAGACATAACAAAAAACCTACTTTTCTCACACAAAAAACCGTCCGGCTTAAGCCGGACGGAATAACTCCGCAGAATCGTGTGGACGGAGGGTTGCGAACCGAAGTAAGCAAGTGGGTGTCGACTGGACGATTCAGTCTTGCCGCAGCAAAGCTTTGGCTAACACATCCACGTCACGTTGTCCGACTCCCGATTTGAAAATGTTGGCTCGCCCCATATCCCATCCAATCACGGAAACCGTAGAGTTAACTAAACTATACCACAAGCGGACATTTCGATCAAGATTTTATCGGGCTTTTCCTTGACGATTTATATACGCGCGCGAGTGACTTCCTGAAGGATTTTTAGAATTTCTTGTGCAATTCATTCTTAACGAGACTGCTTTGGTCGTCTTATCTGCAACTTTGCCATTGCAGCGAGGACATCCTCAGACTCCCCTGCTTCCCCCAGAACATCAAGCAAGGTTTCACGCTTTTCAGCCTGCAACATCCCACTACCTGCCATTGCCAAAACCAAGTTACGCAAATCCACACTGCCAGAAGCCAACAACACCGCCGCCAAATAGCGATAAAGATCAATATCCTTAACCTCCTGCAACAACCGCGCCAGCGTCTCTTGACTAACCATTGCCTCTGGATGTTGCAGCAGCAGATCTGCCAGCCCCACCAAGATCACCGGGTGGCTCGTTTCGGCATGTGCTGCCACCAGCGGGGACAATGCTTCGACAGGAATCTCACCCAAGCTACGCAAACAAGCACTCGCCACCTCTGCCTGCATCCGTGAGACCTCCTGAGTGCAATAGAAGTAGAGCGGCAGCAATTCGCCTTGCGCCGCCAACACAGTCACCGCTGTCAGCGCAGGTTCCCCCGACATTGGGTCGGTCAGCGGATCCGCCAACAGGCGCGTTGCATGATAGCGGGCGCGTATATCATCTACTTCCGCCAATGTGACTAGTGCACCGCTGCGTAGGAGAGCTGCTTCCTCTACAAAAGAGGGTGGCGGAAACTCGTAAGTCATCAACGCTTGCTCCAGCAGCCCCACATCTGAGGGTTCGCAAAAGGGCCGCAATGCACGCACAATCTCACTACGCAGATAAGTACCAGGATCACGGCTGACACCCTGGCTAGCGTAATGTTCATAGAGTTGAATGAGGGCAGGGCGCGCAGGGGGATGGGGATTGCGCACGAGTACACGCAACGCCGCACGCACCACCTCTAGCCTATAGCGCGGTTGCAGCAAGGTGAGTGCATACTCAGCGCGTGCGGGTGGATCATCCACCAACTCCCGCAAACGCTGCAACCGAGTCTCTTTGCTATCACGCATAGAATTCGCGCAGTTCTAGAGCAGAAGACTTCGTCATCCAATAAGTACACAATGTGGAAACTTGCAATCGAACAGATGGGCGTATTGCCACTATACGCAACGCTTTTCTCATGGTAAAATTGCCCTTATGACGCGCCAAATATACGAAAAAGTACAACAAAAACTGGCAAACCTGCCCGACTCCCCCGGCGTCTATCAGATGCTGAACGCGGAGGGCAAGGTTATCTATGTGGGCAAGGCGATTGTCCTGCGTAACCGCGTACGCAGCTATTTCCATGTCTCGGCTCAACACACACCCAAAACTCAAGCTCTTGTTGACGAAATCCGCGACATTAGCTGGTGGGTGACCAAAACTGAGTTGGAGGCGTTGGTACTCGAAAACGAGTTAATCAAACGCTATCGCCCCCACTATAACATTCGGCTCAAAGACGACAAGTCTTTTCCCTATATTAAAGTCAACTGGCAAGACGATTTTCCCAAAGTTCAGGTTGTTCGAAAAATGGTCAAGGATGGTGCGCGCTACTTTGGGCCTTACACCAGTGCCCGCGCCTGCTATCAGACACTAGACGCCCTGCGTCGCGTCTTTCCCTACCTAGATTGCGAACGCACGATCACAGGCAAAGATGAGCGTCCTTGCCTCTATTATCATATCAAAATGTGTGGAGCACCCTGTATCGGTGCCCAAAATCGCACTGAATATCGCAGCACCATCAAACAGTTGATGGACTTCCTCTCTGGCGACACAGAGGTTGTCATTAAACAGTTGGAATCACAAATGGAGCGCGCGGCAGAAAATCTGCAATTTGAGTTGGCAGCTCTCTACCGCGACCGGCTGAAATCTGCCGAGCAGATTGCCGAACAACAAAAGATCATCAGCAAGCAGATGGAAGATGCTGATTATGTGGCGCTGGCGCAGGATGAACGGACGGGAGTCGCTGCTGTCCAAGTCTTCAATGTACGCCGTGGGCGTCTGATTGGCCGCGAAAACTTTATACTTGAAGGGGCCGATCTGCCCGAGGCTGACGTCAACCAACAAGGGCTGCTCGTGGGTACATTTGTCCAGCAATTCTATGACAATGCCGCCTACATACCGCCATTGGTTTTGGCACAAGCCATCCCCTCCGACCGCGCTGTGTTGGAGGAGTGGTTGAGCAGCAAACGCGGCCAAAAAGTAGAGTTGCGCCTGCCCCAGCGCGGGGCAAAGCGCGAACTCATGGAACTTGCACAGCAGAACGCTGCCGAATATCTTCGCCTGCAACAGGCCGAGCGTGCCGCCGATAGTCACCGTCAAACGCAAGCAGTCGCCGATCTGCAAGAAGCGCTCAAGTTGGAGAACCCACCACTACGCATTGAATGTTTCGACATCAGCACGCTCCAGGGAACCAACACAGTTGGCTCAATGGTGGTCTTTAACCGCGGCGTTCCGGCAAAGACCCATTACAAGCGTTTCAAGATTCACGGCAAAGGTAGCCATGGCGAACCAGACGACTTCGCCAGCATGCGCGAAGTGTTACGGCGACGCTTCCGCCGCTTGGTGGAGGAAAATGAGACACTCGACCCCGGTCAAAAAGCACGCAAAGTAGATGAGAGCTTTAGTTCCACGCCCGACCTCCTCATTGTGGACGGGGGTAAGGGACAATTGGGTATTGCGGTAGAAGTATTAAAAGAGCTAGGTCTCTATGGTCGCTTTGCCGTGGTGGGACGTGCCAAACGCGAAGAAGAAGTTTTCCGTCCTGGACTGAGCGAGCCGATTTGGCTGAAACGGGGCAGCGAGGCACTCCATCTTGTCCAGCGCATCCGTGATGAAGCCCATCGCTTTGCCATTACCTATCACCGTAATTTGCGCCAAAAAGAGCAAACTCGCTCTCAACTTGATGAGATTAATGGCATCGGCCCTGCGCGGCGCAAGGCATTGCTCACCTACTTTGGTGGTGACGTTGACCGCATCCGCCAAGCCACTGTAGAGGAACTTGTTACCGTACCTGGCATGAACCGGCGTGCGGCAGAGCTTCTCAAATCGCAACTTTAAGGCTGTATCCAAAATGAATGTGAAAGCTACATGATCCCGACCCCATCACTAGGCTCGCCACAAGATCAAAGATCACAAGATCAAAGATCACAAAGTCAAACAGATGATGCTGTGGCTCTTGTTGTTCAACGCCTAGTTGCATGGGGCTTGCCACAAGATGATGCCGC
>JBBQIG010000066.1:0-13058 GCA_038324715.1 Anaerolineae bacterium
GCACTGACATGCACCAGCGTCAACTTCTCCAACATACTGGCCGCCTCACCAAACACAAATTCTGCTCCCATCAAGGCCATCAACTCGTACAATCCGCCACTGACCCCACCTGCACAAAACTCCAACCGTTTATCCAGCGGACACTGACCATGCCGGCATTGTGCACACAAATAGTAGGGCTGTTTAACCTCCACCTCCCCAAACAGCGTCTTCGTTTGCCCAGTGCGCTTGCGTTGGTACACGGCTCTCCCACCACACGCACACTTGATTTCGGCCGCCACATACCGTTCTACATTCAACTCACACAGTCCAGCTACCAGCGTTTGTCCTGTCTCTTTCAGTGCCTGCATCACCGCCTGCTCTATCCACTCCAGCGTCCGACCCTCTTTTCCCATTTCTTCGCCTAAACTCTGGACCATGTGCTTGATCCCTTCGCTTATGCGCTCTCCCAATTCCTCAATTGCCTTGCTACTTGGTGTACAATTCATCTTGGCCTTCCTTGTTGATATTTGGTTTCTTGTCAACTCCTTCATATCACAAGTTAGGCCTCCCTTCATCTTTTTCCCACTGACAACTCTTGCTTGCACCCCATTGTTGCAAAAGGGTTGACAGATGATATATATATTGATAGTATACGCATGTATGCATAAGCGACTAGGCGCGTAACCGCGTAGACGCGTGGGTGCGTATAGACCAGCGGGTTTGGCTGCGGTCAATGTGCCGGAGGTTAAAGCGGTAAATGGAAACCAAAATTACGGTATTAGTCAGTGAGGATCTTCGTCGACAGGCAAAAGCGGCAGCGGCGCTCCAAGGACGCTCGTTGTCTGACGTGATCCGCGAGATGTTGGAAACGTGGTTGGATGAAAGCTTGGATGCGCAGTATTCCGAACGCATGGCAGGACGCATGGCGGGAAGAATGCAGCGCAACGAGGAAGTTGTTCTTCAATCAGTAACCGGCAGATGATGCGCGGAATTTGCCCTGGCGAGTATACTTTCGCCCCCGGCGAGGAGGCATCAGCGGAAATCACCGCTGCTATGAGCGCTTGAATTGAATCGTAGCAACACGTAAGGGAGAAACGAAAACGTCCCGGCGCGGGCTGGCAACCTGCGGGACGTCTTCGTGAGCTTTACAGTTCAGTGCTAGATCTTAAACTCATGGTCAAAGACCTTGGGCACTCTCTCGCTACGCGCATATGGTACACCGAGTACGTATCTTTGTCAAGCGCTCTTTAAAGGCACTTTTTAAGGCTCTTTTTGCCAAGTGTGACAAGTTTTATCGCTTTTGGCACTTTATAAACGCACTTTGTAAACGGTAGATTGACGAGAATTGGTGAGAATTTAGAGGGGCAAAGCATGCGAAGAAAGAGTCGCCGACTTATCGCCGGGTTTTCTCCGGATTATCTCCGCATTGTCTCCTACTTATCTCCGCATTATCGCCGCATTTGTTCCGCCTTTGTTCCGCCTTTCCTCCTCTTGATTTTGCCCACCTTCAGGCATATAGTGGAGGGCATATCGAGAAGGTGCCGACACTCGTTAGCAAATAGAGTTTGGCAGGTAGGCACGGTCGGAATTGGCTTATAGAGATTTACAAGCCAGGTGCGATCAAGCTGTTAGCTTTGAACAGCAACGTGAACGGTAACTTGAACGATATTTCTTAGAGTTTCTAAGAATTTTGAAATATAATGGAGTGAAACCAGAAGAAGCCACGGACGCAGAACAAAAAAAAGCAGGTTTCGCAACTTGCTTTTCATGAGTAACCTGACATTCGTAGTGGAGCCCCTGATTGGGACACAATTTCTTGAACCATCGGCCAAATGGAGCAAGATAGACGAATATCGATCAGTACATGATAGGCTAGCCGAAAAATTAGCGAAAGCTAATCGTTCAGCAGTTGCAAAACCCCTTCTATCGGCAAGCCTAGCACGTCTCCTGGTGAATGTCAAGTAATTCTGATTCCCTGACTGTCACCAGGCATCGATGCCATAGGAGACAAGGCTATGTCGAAGATATCGTCCGCAGCACGCCGGGCGCGTGCCGCAGTCGATCCACCTGATCGAACCTCAGGTGATCTTTTCACCAATCCACCCTCTCCCAACAAAAGAGAGTCCGCGCCCCCAGCGTTTGCCAACTCGGCACCACAAAACCGCGCGCCAGCATCCAATCGCGGAAGTTCTGGCAATGATAGCGGCGAAGTGGGCTTCGAGGTACGTGGCTTTGCCACTGACCCCAAGCATAGCGGCTATCAAATTCTCACCAATTATGAGAGCACCTACTGGCGCGCCTTTGTGGGGGTTCCTGCGTGGTCGCTCTATGAGGTTTTGCGTAGTTTCTGTCACAACGGCAACAACGTCTGCTATCCCTCCATCAACTACCTGCTCGAAGTCCTCGGCATCAAGCAACGGCGTGTACTCACGGGTTGGAGCACGTTGGTCAAAGGCAAGAATTATTACTATCCAGGCTTGATCGAAATTCTACAAGGAGGGGGGCTGGTCATTGCCGAACTGGTGGGTGAAGGCCCCATGCAGCGCTATCTCTTCCACGTAAACCTCACGCCCGACCTGCTACGCCCAGAACAAGTTGCCGAACTTCCGGCTCTGTTACAGAGCAAACATGAAGAAATGTTGCGTACGCACTTTGCCGAGATGGCAGAACTTGCCAGTCGTCGCCGTCCCGCCAAGACAGACGCGACAGCCCCACTTCCACTAAATAATGTGCCGAATGACTCTTCTTCCACTAAAAATATGGTGGAAGAGGGGGGGGTGACAAATTGTCACCCCCCTCTGACAATTTGTCATACCCCCTCTGACAATTTGTCACACAAACAACACCAATATAACAATACCCAATTAACAAACGCGTCCACCACGAATTTGATCAACAACAACAGTGGCGGTTTGCAAGAAAAGTTGCCATTCGGAGAAACGGCTATCGATTCTGCCACCGATGTTGTTGTTGCTTTAACTGAACTCGGCCTTGCTGATAATGTGGTGAGCCGTTTGACCACCCGCTTTAAACGCGAACGCATTCTGGAAAAGATTGATTATCTGGCCTATCTGGAAGAGTTTCACCCCAGCAAAGTCAAGAACCCGCGCGGCTGGCTGCGGCGCGCGATTGAGGAAAATTATGGGCCTCCCGATGGCTACCTGACTCCCGAGGAACGCGCGGCCCAAGCGAACGCGCCTGATAGCTCGCGGCGCGCTTCGTATGCAGCCTATGTGGATCGGGACGAGGTGGCGACAACGCAAGCGGCTCAAGCCAGTGCCGCGGCTGAGCGCGAATATCTGCGTGCCTCACGCCGCGACTTGATTCGCCGCCTGCACGCGCCAGATGCCGCCACGCTCGCTTTTTGGGAGTTGGTGCAGACGGATGTGCGCTCAACGATGACCCCTGATCATTACGCGCTGATTGCCGAAGCCTCGGTCTTGTGGATGGACGAAGAGCGTCTGTCGATTGCGATTTGGAACCGCGAAAGCTATCGAGAATTGCTACACCCCAACCGCGTCAAGGCGCTGGCACGCACCATCAGCAGCCTTGCCAAACGCAAGGTGAGCTTGATTTGTGAGTATTGGGATGAAGAGGGGCAGGTCGGGCCACCAGGGACAGCCCCACCCTAGCATGATTTCTGTGCTAGCCCTTTGCAGGTTGTAAACTTTGCAGGCTATGAAGATGCCGTTCAAGTTGTGCTTAATGTTGCACCATGAAATTTTTCAGAAAAATAAATTACAGAAGGAGTTGCCATGTCAAAGCCTTTACGGACTGCCATTTTAGGGTGTGGAAATTTCGGCGCACGTCATGCTGCCAACTTGATCACCCTTGATGAGATTGAGCTTGTAGCTTTCTGTAGCAACACAACCGCAAAAGCCGAAGAGTTCAACCAGCGCTATGCCCAAGGGCAGGGGAAAGTCTACGCAGATTCGGATCAGATGTTTGAGCAAGCGGGATTGGATCTGGTCTTCATCTGTCTGCCACCCTTTGCCCAATCCAACCAAGTGTTGAAGGCAGCCGAGCAGGGTGTGCATATTTTCATTGAGAAACCCATTGCACTACAGAGCGAGCAGGCATGGCGCATGGTGCAGGCTGTGGAAGAGGCGGGCGTGAAGTCACAAGTGGGCTTTATGTGGCGCTTTGGTGCGGCTGTGGAGCATTTGAAAGAGGCGTTGGAGAGTGGCGAGGCGGGTGCGCCTACGATGATGCTGGGACGCTACTTCAGCAATAGTCTGCATTCCTGGTGGTGGCGCGATCGCTCGAAGAGTGGCGGGCAGGTGGTGGAACAGGCGATCCATCTCTTTGACCTGATGCGCTACTTGTTGGGAGAGCCAGCGAGCGTATTCGCGCGCTTTGCCAATTTGCTCCACAACGACGTTCCTGATTACAGCGCAGAGGATGTGAGTAGCACGATTGTGACCTTTGCCAATGGCGCGATTGGCACCCTGGCAGCGACAAATACAGCCATTCCGCAACAGTGGACTTCGAGCTATTGGGTGGTGGCGCAGAAGATGACCGCCGACTTCCAAAGTGCCAACCAAGCAGCCTTTGCCTTAACCAGCCAGCCTGGTGAGACGAGCCTTACGGTTGCCTCTAAGAAGGATATGTACATGGCTGAGACGCTTGATCTGATCCGTGCCATTGGCGAGGATTGCCCCACGCGCACGCCGATGCGCGAAGGAGCCTATAGCCTGGATTTGGTGTTGGCAGCGGCACGTTCGGCAGAAGCGGGGCAGGTGGTTGAGTTTGGAGCAGGGAAGTAGCGGGGAAGTAATCGTGTTTTGCTCATCACGAAGACGCAAGTTCCGCGGCGCTACTGGCTAACAGAAGGGGTAATTCAGCAGCAATTATTCTCAAATCAAGTGCTTGCCCTTGCTCCCACGCCCTCGCAAATTCATCTGGCGGCAACTGACTCCTTAGCTCATGTTGCAATGTCACAATCTCTGGCAGGTGACCCATCCAACCCTCAGCAACCTCAGGATAGCGGAAGCCCAAAGCCAAGAGCCTGGTAGCTTTATGCAGCGCGGAGACTTGCGCCAGCAGATTGGCAATAAAGGGTAAACAAAGCGCAATTTCAAGCTCTGATGTGGCTAGCGCAAGAAGCCTTTGCAATTGATTTCGGAGCGCAATCCAATTTCTCGTAAAAATCATGAAGGGTATTCCCGCTGTAAAGGGGGTGATTCCGCTGGAAAAGAGACTGGATGCCCCCTTAACAGGGTAGGGATGCTCTTCCATACATATTGCGACTACCAGGGCACGCGACGCCCATTCCTGATAAACCGAATTGTTCATCTCTGCAGCAAGCTGAATAACATGCTCGGCAATTGTCTTAGCACGTTGCCAATCACCACTGCTCAAGGCGAGTATTGCAGGGAAGAAGCGGCTATCAATGATACCCTGCTGATCGCCTAACTCACATTGTAGCTCATAGGCTGCCTGCCACAACTCCTCTGTTTCTCGTTCCAAGCCTTGCAAAAGCGTGACAAAGCCTAGCTCACGTACACTACGCGCGATGCCGAATCGATCCCCTAATGCGCGGCGCAGATCAAGACTCTCATGCAGCAGAACAGGCGCGAGATCATAGCGTTGTATGCGTCTATAACAATGACCGAGACTTTCAAGAGTTTGGGCAAGCCGGAATTGATCACCACTTTTACGATATGCATCCACACATTCCTGGTAGAGTTGAATGGTCAACTGATAGTCTTCTTCGAACAATGAGTCGCGTTGGTTGCTGACACTGGCAAGACCAATTGCCCATTTGCAGAAAATAATCTCGGCTTGATTCGATTGTTGATGGGCAAGGGCAAGCGCTTGCTCAACACGCTGGATGACCGTAGCCGGTGCGACAAGCCAGGGGCCTTGCTGTTCCATAATGCGCGCCAGAATTCGACCCCATACTGGCTGTGGACGCTCTCCCGCAAGCGGTGCCCACTGTTGCTGCGCAAAGATTAGGAGGGCTAACGCTTCCTGTTGGCGGCTGCGGCGTAGCCAAAACCATCGAAAGAGACCATCCAATGCATGATCCACGAGTTGATAGTGATTCGTGGCAACTGCCCACAGCCAGGCAGAACGAATATTTTCGAAATCAGCCTCTAGCTCAAGAATGATTTGCAACTGGGTAGAGCCAGCCATTGGTTGCTCACACTGTTGCAAAAAGTTCAGATAGGTTGCCCCATGAGCCGCCTCTGTCGCTGCATAGAATCCTGCGGCTTTAAGCTGTTGCTCGGCATATTGGCGCACTAATTCATGCACGTCGTAGCGTCTACCCGACGTACGCTGGACAAAAGACTTGTCCACCAAACGCGCTAGGATTGACAAGGAAGCGCCCGCAATTTCTTCGGCTGCGGCACGCGTGAAACCGCCGCGGAAAAGTGCCAGGCGCATAAAGACCGCCTGTTCCGCCTCCGTTAGGCGCTGCCACGAATAGGTCAGTACGGCACGCATACTCTGCTGGCGTTCGGGCAGATCACGCAACTCTTTCTCCAGCAAGTCAAAGCCCTGGCTTAGTTCAGCCGCAATCTCTGCCGGTGAGAGAACTTCAATCCAAGATGCAGCCAAGAGTATGCCCAACGGCATGCCTCCCACCAAGCGGCAAATCTCAGCAACCGCGTGCATTCCGTCCACATGCAACGGTTCATTGGGACGCAGGCGTTGCGCAGTCTCGACAAAGAGCTGAATGGCATCAAACTCCTCGTTATATCCCTCGAGATATCCCTCGAGCGGTGGGGGCATCTCTCCAGTCGGAAAGCTTAGACTCCCCAACGTAAAGACTGTCTCGCCCATCAGTTGCAGGCGTTCACGCGAGGTGATCAGCAGGCGCAAGGAAGGGCAATTCTGTAGCAACTCCTGAATCAACGGGACACCGTCAAGCAGATGCTCAAAGTTGTCCAGCACTAACAGTATCTGTTTCTGTTGCAGGTAATCATGCAACTGCTGTTCTGGGCTACGACCGTCGGCATGAAATTCGAGGTTGAGTGCCGTGGCTACAGTCGAGATGATGTTGGCTGGATCGTTTAAATGCGCCAGTCGCACAAAAAAGAGAGCGTGGGCAGCACCATCCACAAGATGCGATGCCACCTCTAGCGCCAAACGCGTTTTGCCAATGCCACCCGGCCCCAGGATCGTAATAAGGCGGCGTTTCTCATCCTGGCAGAAGCGGGTCAGTGCGGCTACTTCCTGGACGCGACCAATGAACGGTGTTGTCGAGGCTGGCAGGTTATGCCGCGCGACAGGCTCTGGAGTACTCTCTTTGGCATTTTCAGTGCGTATTTGGCTCTTTACGGTGGTGATGCCACCGTGACGGATCTGCTCATAGAGTGCAAGGGTCTCAGCCGCGGGGGCTACTCCTAGTTCATCTTGTAGCGTCTGCACACACATTTCATATTGGCGCAGCGCCGCACTCTGTTGACCTACACCGGCATAGAGTTGCATCAACTGGCGATGGGCTGGTTCATGCAGCGGGTCAAGGCTAAGGACTGGCGGCTAAACAACTCAGGGATTTTGCCCACGGTGCTCCTGAAAACTCGGGCCAAATCGATGGGTTAAATGATCGTCATTCCTAAGACGGCGGCGCGCATAGGGGATCGCGCTCGCCATTTCCACCTCTGCTACATGGGCTTGTACGAGTCGTTCCAGGGCTGTTGCATAACGCTGACGCAGCCCTTCGGTCTGAAAGAATTGCCACTCATCAAAGACGGGTGCATCGGGCAGTGTGAAACCCGCCAGAAAATCGCCTCGATAAAGTGCCACGGCGCGAGTGAGTGGCTCGATACATGCGGAACAAGCGCCATCAGCCGCATGGTCATGGCGCTGACAAGACGCCAGCAACTGTTGAAATTCGAAGAGGTCAACCCAGAGATCGGTGGGACGCGCTAAGCTCACGGTGGCATGACCAGGGCTAATCCAGCCTCCGCCCAAGTCCCGATTCAATTCCGAAAGGTGGCGGCGTAGGGAACCCTGCGCGCGTTGCTGGTCACTTTCGGACCAGAGCAAAGTGGCGAGCGTCCCACGCTGTTGCGGCTCGCCCGTCAGTGCAAGATAAAAGAGCAACGCTTGCACTTTGCGTCGCTGAATGTTCAGTGCGTTTTGCCCTTGCTCAATGAGTGGCGATCCGAGCAGATGAATTTTTAAAGCTGTCATGGGGGGAGTCCAATCGTTCAATTGAGCAAAACCAATTGAGCAAAACAATAACCAGCTACGCTCGTTAGTTTACCAGAAATTGAGGTAATTGTTCATGCTTTTTCTGGGACAAATATGGGACAAATGTCGAGACGAACTATGAGACGCACCTGGGACTTGGACGGAGTATGCTGAAATCATAGGCTTTCTAGAAGATCAACCCTTGAACCAGAAGAATTTTACCGTACCTACCCAATTTGGCAAACGGCGATCGGGGACGCCGGTGACAGATTCTAGATTGCATAATTGACTTGGCATTGAAGTACTCTACCTGGAAAGCAGAGGAAATCTCATGATACGCAAGTTCGCTGTCAACCGCTGGTCTGTCTTTGCCTCATTCACTGTGGCTTTCTTTCTCTCACAATTCTTCCGCTCGGCCAATGCCGTGATTGCGCCAACGCTCGCGCGTGAGATGTTGTTTAGCGCAGCCGATTTGGGGTTGATGACTAGTCTCTTCTTTGCGACCTTTGCCATTACCCAATTTCCGCTTGGCATTGCCCTCGACCGCTGGGGCGCGCGCTGGGTGACGGCTGGGCTGATGATCGTTGCCGTGGTTGGCAGCCTGGTCTTTGCCTTTGGCGCTTCGTTTGTAACCCTGGCGTTAGGACGGGCACTACTGGGCATTGGCATGGCAGGAATTCTGATGGGTGGATTGAAGGCTTTTAGCCAATGGTTTCCACAAGATCGATTTGCCTCCGTCGCCGGTCTACTCACCGGCGTCGGCTCGCTGGGCGCACTGGTTGCGACAACGCCACTGGCATGGCTGAATGATCAAATCGGCTGGCGTGCCGTGTTTATTGGCGGTGCACTGTTGATCGCACTCAGTGCCATCTTCATTCTCTTTGGTACTCGTAACAGCCCAGAGGATGCGCCGCCAACTTCAATAAAACGCACCGAAAACAATTTGCCTGCAATTTTAAGCAGCATGGACTTTTGGCGCATTGCGGCCCCTGTTGCCTGGTTAGGTGGGATGGTCGCTGCCTTTCGCGGCTTGTGGGCAGGCCCTTATCTCTTTGATATTTACTACTTGTCTGAAATTGAGACAGGGAATCTGTTGCTGCTTATGGGGATCGGTAGCACCGCGGGATCCATCCTCATGGGCTGGCTGACAGATCGAGTTGGGGCGGCGCGGGTCGTGATTACCTGCTCTTTGATCCTGATAGCCTGCCAACTTATCTTGGCAAGCCAGCCCCCGTTACTGATCGTGGCTCCTGTCTATCTGCTCTTTGGGCTTGGCGGATCTTTCGGCGTCGCTCTGCTGTCGCAAGCGCGCAATATTTTCCCCGCCCACATGACAGGGCAAGCTTTCTCTATGGTAAACATGATGGGCTTTGTGGGTGTCTTTTTGCTGCAATGGTGGATCGGTGAGATTGTGGCGCTCTTCCCCGCGACAGTGGTGGGACGTTCAATGCCACAGGCCTACAGTGTGGTATTGGTGAGCACGGCGGCTGTCTCTCTGCTGACTTTGCTCTGCTACCTGCCACTCATCCGTTCACGACAAAGAGCAGAACAAAAGGCATTCTCAGCGGCAACACCGTAAGTTGGTTTCGTCCATAAGTTGATGATTCTAACACGCTCTTCGCATTCGGGTCGCTAAACAGGTTGGCGACCCGGAGAAGCAACAAATTGCTGTTGCAAATAGCCCACAAAGGCTCGCGCAATGGGTGACAACGGCATACTTTTGTTCCAAATCAGTTTGAGTGTTCGTTTCATCGGGTTATTCTGAATTGAAACTGTGTGCAGTTGACCAAGCTTAACCTCTTGGTCAACTGTGTATCCAGGTAGAACCGTCATTGCTCTCCCCGCCATGACTGCACGTTTGATGGATTCAACGTTATCGAACTCAGCAACAATTTGGGGATGAACATCGTTTGCAGCCAGAACGTCATCGAGCCAAATGCGTGTTTGGCTTTTGGGCTGCCGCATGACGAACGGACAGCTTTGTAACTCTTGCAGCCTCATTTCATCTCGTCCCCACCACTCGCAGTTGCGTCCCACCACCACAAGCTGTTCCACCTCAAGCAACTCCACGACCTCCAGGCGGCGACGCATCTCCGTCTCTAATTCGCCCTCGATAAAACCAAGATCCAACTGATTCGCTTGTAACTGCTCGACGATCTGCGCTGTGATGCTCGTTTGCAGGGAGACTGTGAGACGGGGAAATTGCTGGCGAAATGAATGCAGTAGATCGGGCAGTAGATAGACGCTGATCCCTGGCGTGGCAGCGATCACAATCTGACCACTCTTCAGCTTTTGCACATCCGTAATGGCGACCTCTGCCTCTGCAACCAACTGAAAAATGCGTTGTGCATATTCATAGAGCTTTGCGCCTGTCTCTGTGGGTGTCACGCCGCGCCTTCCGCGCTGGAATAGTTTTGTGCCATAGGCGGCTTCCAACTGCTGAATATGTTGGCTGATGGCGGATTGCGTCAGCAGCAACCGTTCGGCAGCCTTGCTAAAGCTGCCCTCTTCAACCACCAAGACAAAGATGTGAAGCTTGTGCAAATCTAACATGAGGGTGAGATGGTATCCAGTGGCGCAAGTGGGTTGGGCATAAGTTGAAAGTGAGATGAGTAGATGTTGATATAAGTATACGCTAATGGCAGCGATTAGCAACTAGGGGAATCTGAAACGCAAAAGACGATGTACAGTGTACTTATAAAGGGTGTTGCGGAAATGAGTGGATCTTACACAGGTGACAGCAGTATTGTACATCAGCCATTTCTGCTTCGAGAACATAAGCCAGAACCAAAAAGGACGACACTATCTTGAACCAACTGCTGAATTTCTTCACAAATCGTGGCAATGCAGATTCACAATCCACTGGGCGGCTCACACCCACAGCCTATCAAAAGGAATTTATTGCCGCTGCACAGGATCATATTTTGATCGACGTGCGAACTGCGGAAGAGTTTGCTGGTGGGCATATTAAGGGCGCAGTCAACATTCCATTGCAAAAGCTTGCTCAACAGTTGCGCCAGGTGCCAAAGACAAAGCCTGTAGTTCTCTACTGCCGCAGTGGAGCCCGTAGCGCGAATGCAGCGCAACTTCTGCGCAAGGCGGAGTACCCGCAAATCTATGACCTGGGCGGCATTATGAGTTGGCAGTCGCAAGGGTTGCCTGTTGAGTAGCCTGTTGGGGATCAAGGAGACAAATAAGGAGACAAATAAGGAGACAAAATATGATTCTAAAATATTTCTACGATGAACAGTTGGCACAGGCCTCTTATTTAGTGGCTTGCGCGGCGACGGGTGAGGCATTGGTCATTGATCCAGCGCGTGATGTTACGCCCTATTTGGCGGTGGCTAATGAGGAGGGGGTGCAGATTACCCATGTTGCCGAAACTCATATTCATGCTGATTTTGTCAGTGGGAGTCGTGAGTTGGCTGCGCGCACGGGAGCGATGATCTACCTGAGCGAGATGGGGGATGAAAATTGGCAGTATGGCTATCGCCATCAAGCCAACGTCATCCGCGTGCGCGACCAGGATACCTTCATGGTTGGGAACATCCGCATCCAGGTGCTGCACACACCGGGTCACACGCTTGAGCATATTGCCTTCGTCGTCACTGATACGGCAGGCGCGGATCAGCCAATGGGTATCTTTACGGGTGATTTCTTGTTTGCCGGTGATGTTGGACGCCCCGATCTGCTTGAAGCGGTTGCAGGTGCTGTGGGCACAAAGGAAGCGGGTGCCCGTCAACAGTTTGCTACTGTACAGCAGTTCAAGCAGATGCCCGACTATCTTCAGATTTGGCCGGGTCATGGTGCTGGAAGTGCATGTGGGAAGAGCTTGGGCGCAATTCCCTCAACCACTTTAGGC
This sequence comes from Anaerolineae bacterium, assembly GCA_038324715.1. Taxonomy (GTDB): domain Bacteria; phylum Chloroflexota; class Anaerolineae; order Caldilineales; family Caldilineaceae; genus QEUY01. The sequence goes on from JBBQIG010000066.1 coordinate 11,990, forward strand.
TATGAAAAGCTCTTTAATCCCGCGTTCCAATTCGACAATGAAGCTGACTTTGTGAATTGGCTGCTGGCAGATCAACCAGAGCCGCCCGTCTACTTTGCCCAGATGAAGCGCATCAACAAGAATGGCCCTGCTCTGTTGAGCGAACTGCCACCTGTTGAACAGTTGGATAAGGCTGCGTTGCACAGAGCCCTTGCTGAGAATGCTCTCATCATCGACCTGCGTCCGCGTGAGGACTTTGTGGCTGCCCACGTTCCTGGCACCCTTAGCATTCCTGCCAACAACCGCAGCTTTACAACCTTTGCTGGCTGGTTTGTCGATTATGAACGGCCTACCTATTTGATTACACCTTCTGCCGAGCAGGTTCCACAGATGCTCACGCACTTGCGCTCGATTGGGGTGGATCACGTTCCTGGTTACTTTACGCCTGAGGTTGTTTTCCAAGGTGAATCATTACCGGTGATTAGTGCACAAGAGTTGGCGCAACAGTATCCACAAAACGAGGTCGTTGTGCTCGATGTCCGTGGGCAAGGTGAATATTGTACAGAGCATATCCGCGGCGCACGGCATATCACGTTGGGCTACCTTCCACAGCATTTGGGGGAGATCCCACGCGATCAGAAGGTTGTCTTGCAGTGTGCCAGTGGCTACCGTTCCCAAATCGGTACCAGTTACTTGCGAGCAAATGGGTTTACGAATGTGGTAAGCCTCCAGGATGATCAAGAAAGCTGGTCGAAGGTGCTCCCGACGGAGAGTTGCGATTGTCAGGCTGATCCTGAAATGGCTGATACCTGTGATGCGGAGCCGTTTGCACATGCCCTGGGTGTCGCAAAGTAGTGATATGGCACGTTGCTGGGGTTGCATGGGATTGCAGGGGATCACCTAGGGAAAGGATGGGGAGGGTGCAGCTATGCCTTTACTGATTGAAATAATCGTCGGTCTTGTAATCGGTCTGGCGCTTGGATTGCTAGGCGGAGGGGGATCAATCCTCACGGTTCCGGCACTGGTCTACATCGTTGGGCAGTCGCCCCAGGTTGCGGTGACTGCCTCGCTGATGATCGTCGGCACGAAC
>JBBQIG010000067.1:0-13032 GCA_038324715.1 Anaerolineae bacterium
AGCCAAGCCCTGATTGATCTTCACGTTGCAGGGGGCTTCGATCCCAAGCGCTTTGCCCATATCCCCAATGCCCTTGCTGCACCCGATTGGGTGGAACCACAATACGAGCAGATCATCGAAGCCAGTCTCGCTGCCAAAACGCAGCCCACCTTGGTCTTTGCAGGTGGTGGCGTACGCAACAAGGGAGCCGAGGTCATCTTGCGCGCCTTGCCGGGGCTTTTAGAAGCCATTCCCAATCTGCAATTTGTCATTGCTGGGCCGGGTGAGGCTGAATATTTCCGCGAATATGCGCGCTATGCCCCTTCCGTGCGTGTCTTGGGCAAGGTGCCATTTAGCGAAATGCGTGCGCTCTTTGCAGCAGCAGACCTGAGCCTTTCGGCCTCCGTTTGGCCTGAAAATTCGCCAATGGTCATCTATGAAAATTATCAAGTGGGCACGCCCATGCTGGGGAGCGCGATTGGTGGCATTCCCGAGATGATCGACGAGGGCAAGACAGGCTATCTCTTTGCCCCCGACGACCATGAGCAGATGATTGCTAAGGTGGTCCATCACTTTCAGCGCCCAGCGCACGAACGCCGGCAGATGCGCCAAGCCTGCGTGGTCGCTGCCCAGACCCGCTGGACGTTGGCACGCCATTTAGACCTTACCGAAGCGCTCTATGCCGAAATCTTAGGCAAAAAGAATGTCGGAATAGGCGTTGGCAGCGAAACCTTGGGGACAAAGGCTTTGCATACGAAGGTCTTGGCTTGATGCGCGTTCTCCACGTCAGCCATCAGTATGCACCTGCCATCGGCGGGTCAGAGCGCTATATCGTTGACCTCTCTGAAGAGTTGGTGCGTCGTGGGCATCAGGTCGATGTCTTTACAAGCCGCGCCCTTGACTCTCTTACCTGGCGCAATGAACTTCCCAAGCAAGAGACGCTCAACGGCGTGAAGGTGTGCCGCTTTGATGCCCTGCCACGCCGCGGTCATACCTGGCAAGCTCTGGATATTGGGCTGGGCAACTATTGGCACAAACGTTCCCGTTTCTACGCCCCATTTATCTTCTATGGCAATGGCCCCATCATGCCAGGGCTATTCCGGGCAATTTTGACGCAAGCGCGCGACTATGACCTGATCCACATTAACCAACTTCACTATGCACATGCCGCCACAGCCTATGCCGCGGCGCGGCGCAGCGGTGTTCCGCTGGTGACAACGCCCCACCTACACACAGAGCAGCGCGAAACCTATGACGTGGGCTATATGCAAGAGGTTTTGCGCGGCAGCGAAATCATCATCGCTGTGACAGGCGCGGAGCAGGAGTTCTTGGTGCGCCAGGGCTTTCCGCCACTTCAGGTGGTGACAGGTGGCAACAGCCTCAATCTGGATCACTTCCCACCGCAAGACAGTGCAAGCGCCCGCGCCCACTTCGGAATACCCACAGACGCCTTTGTCGTGTTATTCTTGGGCCGCAAAACTGAGTATAAAGGGCTTGAACCCAGCTTGCGCGCCTACATGGCCTTGCGTCGCACCCATGCCAACGCCTATTTTCTCGCCGTGGGGCCAGAGACAGAGGCATCTCAAAAGTTATGGCAGGAAGTCGGTCATCAAGAGGGCAAAGTACCCAATCTGCTCGTCCTTCCAGCCGTAACCGACGAAGAGCGGTTAGCGGCGCTGGCAGCAGCAGATGTGCTGCTCCTGCCTTCCACGGGTGAAGCCTTTGGCATTGTCTATCTGGAAGCATGGGCCTATGGCAAGCCCGTGATCGGCGCGCCGATTCAAGCGGTCAAGGCGCTGATCAGCGAGGGTGTCGATGGCTGGCTAATTGAGCCAACGCAGGTGGAGGCGATTAGGGCGCGCTTGGCTTGGCTGGCGGATCATCCCACTGCCGCCCAAGCAGCCGGGGCTGCCGGACGTGCCAAATTGCTGCAACGCTATACCACCGAGCGCATTGGCGACATTGTGGAAGGGAGCTATTTCCGTGCCCAACGCCGCAGCCAGAGCCTTAAGCAAAATCGCAGCAATATGCGAAATCAGAGCCAACGTCATTCACAACAGATCTGAGCGCAAGCCAAAGCGCAGAACTCTCGACTGAACAGGGATCAATTGATGCGCGTAAGTCTGATTAACTTAAACCTTGTGGCGGCTGATGCCATTGGTCAATCTATGCTTCACCAACTGCGCTTCCACCGTCGCCGCGGCGACGAGGTGCGTATCTACACCATGCACCCACCCGAAGGCGTTCCCGCGGATGTCGCCGCCGCCGTGCATGTAGTGGATGTCGTTGACCTGCTAGGCCGTCAGGACGAGTTTTTCACCAACTGCGACCTCTACATCTATCACTACCCAGGGCGCTATGCACTGTTGGATACGCTCAAAACCTTAGAACGTGGGGCCGTTGTCTTTTTCTACCACAATGTCACCCCACCTGAGCTATGGGGAGCAGAAAGTGGGCGTGAGGAGTTAGCACAAAGCCAAGTGGCGGTCGCCAAATATGCGCCCTATGCCGATCTGATTGTCACCGTCAGCCCCTTCAACGCCGAAGAATTGACCGCCGACTACGGCATTGCGCCAGATCGTATCCGCGTGTTGCCCCTGGCAGTCCCCCTCGAACAATTCAAACCTGGCCCATCCAATCTGGAATTAGTGCGTCGCCATGCGTTGGCAGGCAAGCGGGTCATGCTCTATGTAGGCCGCGTGGCGGGCAATAAGCGCGTCGATCTGCTGGTTGAGGCGTTGGCAAAGGTGAAAGAGGAACTCCCCGACGTGGTGTTGTTGGTTGTGGGCGACCATGACAGCAATCCGGCTTTTGCCGAGATAACCGCCAACATTCATGCGCGAGCCGCGGCATTAGGCGTCACCGATGATCTGATTTTCACAGGCCGCGTAGATGACCTGCCCCCCTACTACCGCTTGGCAGATGTATATGTCTGCGCCAGTTTGCATGAAGGCTTTGGCGTGCCGCTGATTGAAGCGATGGCTTCTGGCGTGCCTGTAATTGCCACCAGGGCTGGAGCGCAACCCTGGGTGGTGGACGAAGCAGGCATGTTGGTTACGCCAGGCGATTCGACTGAAATGGCGGCGCGCATTCTCGCCGTGCTCCGCAATGATGTTCGACATGGCGATCTTGTACAGCGCGGCCTGCGCCGTGCCTTTGACTTCTCGCTGGAGTCCTTCTATAACAACTGGGGCAAAATTGTCTCCGAAGTGCAAGAGTGGCTGGTGGATCGTCCTGCACGTCCCACACAATTTTCAGTGCCACCACCACCCGATCACATTTCTGCCGTTGATGTAGAACTACTTGATCTACCCTTGCAGGACGAAATCGAACTGTTGCACAAAGCGGCTGACTCGGTCATCAAGCCCTATGTGCTACGTTCTGGCGTGCCCGTACTGGGGTCATTGATCGTTTGGCTGCGCCGCAATCTCACCTCGCATCTGCGCGAGCCCTACCTTGACCCCACCTTGCGCCGCCAGGAACGCTTTAACTGGCTGGTTGTGCAGACCATGCGCCAGGTGAACCGGCTCTTGCAGCAGCCAACCGCGCGCCAAAACTCGATGGAACGCCGCATCACGCAGCTAGAGACACAAGTAGAAGGGATGCTTGCGCTACTGGCAACGCAGTTGGAGGCCATTCAACACGCCGACCCAGCAGAGCGGGATGCAGCCCTGGCAGCGCTGAGTGATCAAGTAGCCGAATTGCGGGACAACCGAGTCAGTGGGCTAGCTCAGGAGACGCCAGACGCAAATGTGCCTACAACTGCGCCCCATGCAGATTCTTACCAACAAAGAACAACTTAAATATGGAACTACGTACCCTGCATTTTTTAGTCGCCAACATGCGTCACGGTGATGCCACCAGCCAACATACCTTTGATCTGGTGCGCCTTTTCCGTAACCGTGGCGTAAACGTAAAGATTTATCATAATTACCACAATGGCCCTCTGCCCGACGACATTCAGCCGCTGGTGCATCAAGTAGATTATGCACAGTATCGGCCTGGGGCAGATCTGACCAGTCTCCAATATCCTGTCTGGTTTCCCCTCGCCGAGCGCTTCCGCCAGGTTCCGGGCGCGGCGATCTTCTGGTATCACGGTGTGACACCACCTGCACTCTGGGGTGCGCGGCCTGGACTAGAGATGGTGCAGACTGCCGAAGTTCGCACAGAGTTGGCGTGGCATTCGCATCTAGCCGTCACAGCCAGCCCCTTTACCGCCGATGAGCTTCACCGCCACAGCAACTATCCGCGCGACCGCATCCATGTGGTTCCCCTTAACATTGACATTGAGGCGTTGGCAAACGCGCCAAGTGAAGATGAACTCACCCTCTTGCGGCGTCAGTGGCAGGCGGAGGGCAAGCGTATATTGCTCTATGTGGGGCGCGTGGCTGGCAACAAGCGCATTGACCTGCTCATTCGCGCCCTGGCACAACTGCAACGCTCGAACTTGATGCTGCTTGTGGTGGGCGATGTGGTGATGAACGAGGCCGCGCGTATCCTGCATCCAGAGCTAGAAGCACTCGCTGCCCAACTTGGCGTTGCCGATCAGGTGGTCTTTACGGGTCGCGTGCCGCATGTAACTCCCTATCTCCACCTCGCCGACATGGTACTATTGCCCAGCCAACATGAAGGCTTTGGCGTCCCCATGGCGGAAGCAATGGCGGCAGGGACACCTGCCATTGCCTCGAACAGCGGCGCGCTGCCCTGGGTATTGGGTCCAGAGAATGCTGAAAATCCCCCAGCGGGTCTGCTCTTTCAAGAAGAGAATGTGGATTCGCTCGTAACTCAAATCACGCGTGTTCTCGATGACCCGAATTTACGCAACGCCTTGATTGCCCAGGGGCATCTGCGCGTACAGGAGTTTAGCAAGGAGCGTTTTGCCACCAACGTGCTTCAAGTGGTGGAGAAAGCTATGAGCCTTGCCAAGCAAGATGGGCCTCCCGCCCACAGTCTTGCCTTGCCTCCGCTTGCCCCCTATGCCGATATTGTCGTGCGCGATTACCGCGTGCGGTCGGGTGCGCCTTGGGTGGGGCGTGCGATTGAATGGGTGCGTGTCAACTCGACAAGCCATCTCAAAGAAGCTTACCTTGACCGCGTATTGGAGCGCCAGGTGAACTATAATCGGCTCCTGGCAACGGAGATCGCCGCACTGCAAAATGAAATGGTCGAACTGCGCGCCCAGGTAGACTTACTGCGGCGACAAAGCACGCCTGCACAGGCAACTCCGCAACAGGCTGCGACCCAAGAAGTTTCCGCTCCAGAGACTTCAAGCCAAAAGAGTTTGAGCCAAGAGGGCCCTGTCCAGCAACAGCCTGACAAACAGCCGCCTTCAAAGGGGAACAAGTCATGAGCTTGGCAACTGATAAGTTGGCGAGTAACAACTTGGCGATTGGCATTGACTTAGGTGCAACCAAAGTGGCGGGAGCGTTGGTCAACGAGCAAGGGCAAACAGTCGCCGAAGCACGCGCCCTCACCGACCCCAAAGCCGGGGTGGAGCAAGTCGTAACGCGCATCGCCGAGGTTGTGGGCAATCTGCTTGCGCAACAAGCGGCTCTCGGACAAGCGATAGACGGTATCATGGGCGTTGGCATTGGCACGCCAGGGCTAGTGGATGGCAAAGCGGGTGTGGTGCGCAATGCGGTGAACCTGGGCTGGACAGAAGTGCTGCTGGCGCAACAAGCCACAGAAGCGATTGCCATCCACACAAAGACGCCATTGCCCGTTTGGATCGAGAACGATGCCAACAGTCAAGCCGTGGGCGAGTTCATCTTTGGCGCTGGGCGTGGCGTGGAGAGCTTTGCACTGGTGGCAATTGGCACAGGGTTGGGAGGTGGCATCATCGCCAATCGTCAGCTCATTGCCGGAGCCACCTACACCGCTGCCGAAATGGGTCATCTCTCCTTTGATCCCGACGGTCGCCCCTGCGTCTGTGGATTGCGCGGCTGTGTGGAAACCGTGGTCTCTGGCCCTGGTTTGGTCAAAACGATGCATGAGCTTTTGGCGCAACAGCGTTCAGCGACGGCACAGCAGAGTGCGCTGCCTTCAGAATTTCAGGCGGAAGATGTTGTGGCAGCAGCGCGCAACGGCGATACGTTGGCGGTGGCGGCACTGGCAGAGACCGCACGTTGGCTAGGCATGGCGCTTGCGGCCTATGTGGCCTTGCTCAATCCGGCGCGCATCATCATCGGCGGTGGGCTGGGTCTTTCAACCTTCGATCTGCTCATTCCAGCGGCACGCACAGAACTTGCACGCCGCGCACTGCCGCAAAGTCACGAACATTTGCAGATTGTCCCGGCCCAAGTTACCTCCAGCGCAGTTGGCGCAGCCGCGCTGGTCTGGCAAAATCAATCGTTGCAGGGATGATGGGAACTTTATGCTACAGGATTCGAATCAACCCAACCCACCTTCACAATTACGGGCCATCCAAGCAGCAACGACAGCGCATGGCTTTGGCATGGCATCAGAAGCACGCACAGGTGCACTATTACGCACGTTGGTGGCATCCAAACCAGGTGGGAAGATTTTAGAATTAGGCACAGGTACGGGCTTGGCAACTGCGTGGTTGTTGGCGGGTATGGATGACGCCGCCACCCTCACCACTGTGGACAACGACAGCGATGCCCAAGCCATTGCCCAAACTCACTTGGGACATGATGCGCGCCTCCAGATGATCCACCAGCCAGGTGAGGACTTTATCGCCGCGGCAGTGCGTGCCGAGAAACGTTACGACCTAATTTTTGCCGACACATGGCCCGGTAAGTATTGGCTTTTGGAGGAGACGTTGGCATTATTAGCACCCGGTGGTCTTTACGTCATTGATGATATGCTGCCCCAAGCCAATTGGCCCGCCGACCACCCACCCAAAGTCGCCGCATTGATCGCCAACTTTGAGGAGCGCCATGACGTGACCGTGACTAAACTGCAATGGGCGAGTGGACTGATTATTGCGACACGCCGCGCATGAATTACATTACTTTGGATGAAAGTACGTTGGCACATGGCGTAGAGGAGTTAGCCGCGACTGATGCTGATTTAGCCGCGATCTACAACCGGCTGGGTCTGCCGCCGCTTTGGGCGAGGGAGCCAGGATTTCCGACACTCGTGCACATTATCCTAGAGCAACAAGTATCACTAGCATCGGCGCGGGCAGCCTTTGATAAACTGCGGGCGGCAGTGGAACCACTGACACCGGAAGGTCTACTTGGATTGGATGATGAGAGTCTACGAGGCTTTGGATTCAGCCGTCAAAAGATGCTTTATGTTCGCCATTTGGCGCAGGCGATTGTGACAGGCGCGTTGAATTTGGAAGCGATGGCAACAATGCCCGATGATGAGGTACGTCGTCAACTGGTGGCGCTCAAAGGCATTGGCCCGTGGAGCGCCGAAGTATACCTGCTCATGGCGCTGTGCAGAGCAGATGCATGGCCCGCGGGAGATCTCGGTCTGGCAGTCGCAGCACAGTCAATCAAGGGGCTGCCCAGCCGCCCCAACGTGCTGGCGCTCACCGAAATTGCCGAAGCATGGCGACCCTGGCGCGCAGTCGCGGCACGCCTGCTCTGGCATCACTATCTCTCCAAACCAGACGCCCTCCCACCCGCAGCACTGACCTAAGAAACAAGTCAACCCGCACCCCTTCCTTGGAGCTTCAAGCTCCGAGGAAGGTCACAGAGGTCCGATTGAAAAGCTAACCAAGGGGCAAAGAATATCGAATGGCAACTTGTCTTGTCACCGGAGCAGCCGGATTCGTCGGTTCCCACCTAAGCACTGAATTGCTGGCGCGCGGCCACAAAGTCATCGGTGTCGATGCCTTTATTCCCTACTATCCACGCGCCCAAAAAGAGCAAAACCTCGCGCCTTTGCGCGCCCAGGATCGCTTTAGCTTGCATGAGTTGGATTTACGCACAGATGACCTCGCCCACCTCTTTGATGGCTCAGATGGCGAAAAGGTAGATGCAGTCTTTCATCTAGCTGCCCAGGCAGGTCTATTGCGAAGTTGGGTCGAGTTTGAAAGCTACATGACCTGTAACGTGCTGGCAACCCAGCGACTCTTGGAAGCGGCTGCACCGAGTCGCCCGCACCTGCTGCACATCTCCACCTCGTCGGTCTATGGCAATTTCGCCACAGGCGATGAAAGCTCGCCACTGGCTCCCGTCTCCCCCTATGGCATTACCAAGCTCGCTGCCGAGCATCTGGTGCGAGCCTATGCCACCAGCTTTGGCTTGCCCACCACGATCCTGCGCCTCTTTTCAGTTTACGGTCCGGGTCAGCGTCCCGACATGGGCTACAATATCTTCATACGGCGCATTCTCAATGGCGAAACCATCACCATTGATGGTGACGGCACAGACAGCCGCAGCAATACCTATGTGCGCGACTGTGTACGCGGGTTAATCCTCGCCTTTGAACAGCCTACCCAGAGCGTGGGTGAGGTCTTTAACATTGGTGGCGGCGAAGAAGTCACGGTTCTTCAAGTCTTGGAGATGCTCCAGGAGCTGTCAGGAAAAGAGGTTCATACCACCCACGGTCCAGGTCGCCCTGGTGATCAACGCCGCACCGCTGCCGACATTAGCAAGGCACAACAACGGCTTGGCTATGCACCACAGACCGCAATGCTCGAAGGGCTTCGGGCGCAGTTGGCATGGCAGACCCAGCAGGAGTGATTTGCAGTCCCAGCAAACGCTGGAGAAAGAGTGCCCCATGAAAGCTGTTGGTTTCCTCCAATATCTACCGATTGACGACCCCTCGAGCTTGATTGAGGTCGAAATTCCGACGCCAGCCCCGACTGGGCGCGATCTACTAGTACGCGTGCATGCTGTCTCGGTCAATCCAGTCGATACCAAGATGCGCGCCCCACGTCCTGGGACAGCCCCGCTCCCACAGCCCCACATTCTCGGCTATGATGCGGCGGGAATTGTTGAGGCAGTTGGCGCTGATGTGACTCTCTTCAAGCCAGGGGACGAAGTTTACTATGCTGGCAGCAATGACCGCGCGGGAAGCAACAGTGAACTTCATCTCGTAGACGAGCGCATTGTGGGCATCAAGCCGCGCACACTTGATTTTGAAGAAGCTGCCGCGCTCCCCCTCACCACCATCACTGCGTGGGAGGCAATCTTTGAACGCTTGGGAGTTGCCAAGGGTGCTGCCACAAACCAAGAACATACAATCCTGATCATCGGCGGGGCTGGCGGGGTCGGCTCCATTGCCATCCAGCTTGCCAAACAGGTGGCGGGGCTACGCGTGATTGCCACTGCTTCACGCCCCGAAAGTGAAGCGTGGTGTCGCCAGATGGGTGCAGATCAGGTGATTAACCACCGGCAACCGTTACAGGATGAATTAGAAGCATTGGGAGTTGCCACAGTGGATTATATCCTCTGCACCAATAGCCTCGAACAGTATGTGGCGACTATGCCAGAGATTATTGCCCCACAAGGCAAGATTTGCTCGATTATCGGCACAAAGAACAACGAGCCTGTCAATCTCAATCTGTTCATGCGCAAAAGTGTGGGCTTCTTTTTCGAGTTGATGTTCACTCGCCCTGTCTTCCAAACTGCCGATATGCAAGCACAGCATGAATTGCTCAACGCAGCATCGCAATTGGTGGATGCGGGAGTGTTACGCACCACCCTCACCGAACGCTTTGGCCCTCTCACGGCGGCTAACTTGCGCCGCGCACACGCGCGCATTGAGTCGGGAAGCATGATTGGCAAGTTGGCGCTGGGCGCAATTGCTTGACCCCTCCCCTCTTGAGGAAGCTCCTTCAATGACAAAAGTACATCTAGACACAGATTTAGGCGGCGATGCAGATGATGTATGTGCGTTAGCCATGCTGCTAAAATGGCCGGATGTTGAAATCAGTGGCATTACAACCGTTGCAGAAGAGAATGGCAGAAGGGCCGGTTATACGAAATATCTCTTAAAGGAAGCAGATCGGGAGGATATTCCTGTTAAGGCTGGCGCGGATGTCTCAGGCGGCTATTATCGCTTTAAGCCAGGCTATCCTGATGAAAACGAAAATTGGCCTGAAGCAATTGCCCCTGCATTCAACCCTGTCGATGAAGCGCTTGAACTATTAAGGCATAGCATTGAGCAAGAAGCCCGGATTATCGCCATTGGTCAATATACGAACCTCTTTCTTCTCGACCAGAAATATCCCGGCATCCTGAAAAAGGCGAAGCTCTACTTGATGGGTGGCTATGTCTATCCAGTCCGTGAAGGCTTCCCGCCGTGGGGCAATGATCTTGATTACAACATCCAGCTTGATGTTCAGTCGGCAAAATATGTTTTAGAGAATAGCAATCCCCTCCTCATTCCCCTCTCTGTCACCGTGGAGACGGCTGTACGCCGCTCGCATCTACCGGCCTTGAGGCAATCTGGCAAGCTCGGTGAGTTGGTTGCACGTCAAGTTGAAACGCTCGACCGTGAATATCAAAATGAAGAAAAGATTGGCAAGGTTTACAGTGGATTGCCTGATGATCTGCTCAATTTTCTCCACGATCCGCTTGCCTGCGCCATTGGACTTGGCTGGACAGGGCCAACAACGGGCGTAATCCTTGAGGAACTTCCCCTCAGCTTCGAGATCAAAGATAGCTATCTATATGAAAGCATTGTTCCAAAGGGTGATCCAAAGGGCAAGCTTACCAAGGTGGTCACTCAAGTGGACGGTAATGCGTTCAACGAATTTTGGCTGGAGATGATGACGCGCTGAAATCCGATTACCTAGAAGCTACGGCGGGACTCTTGAGGCAAATCAAAAGCGTGACAGCCGCTTGAAATTGGGCTGTCACGCTTTTTGTTACACGAATTTGTGATCAAATTGCCAAGCACGAAATGCCAAAAGGCATCTGCGCTATAGCATACTCTGCAATTTCTCTACCAGCGCAGTTGTGCGTGGCTCGGTCATCACACTGCCATCTGGGAAGACCATCGTAGGCACGCTGCGGTTGCCCTTGTTGAGTTGGATCACCAACTCAATCGCTTCCGGGTCTTCTGTGATATCAATCTCGGTATATTCTACCTTCATCGAATCCATCACCTGCTTGGCACGCCAGCAATCGGGACACCATGCGGTTGTATACATGACAATAGGAGAACTATCGCTGCGGGTATTACTCATTACTGGTTCATCAATTCCTATGGTAGTGACAATAAAATACGGATAGATCCACGTCAGTTCGCCAACTGGGACGAACGTTACGTCAACATAGACGAGCTTGCGGTATAATGTACAGAACTGGCCTATGTATAGCCATTTATACCACAGCCATTCAGTGTAACACGAGAAGCTGTAAAGCTCAGTAGGGAGTCGCACAAAGTACAGACCCTACGCGGTTCGGTAAATGTTGCTTGGAAAATCTGTCTGTTTGTGTGGAACAGAAATCCCTCTCCACACCGTTAAATCATTATGCGACCTATCCGATCCAACCAAACAAACCCACTGCAGTGGGCATTCCTCATGGTCATCACGGCGGCACTGGCAATTGTGCTGATTGGTGGCGTGCGCAACTTAACCACTGCCAATGAAGTCTTTGCTGTGGCGGGCGATCCTGGCGATGTACTTATTACTGAAGGGCCAGTTCCACCCTTGCAAATCAATGCGCCGCGGCTGCGTCCACTAGCAGTGATCGCTTTGGCACAACAACCACCCGCGCTACAATCTGATGCACAAGCGCCTGATGTACAAGCAAACGTAGTTGAGCCAACTGCAACGGCTTTGCCAACCACTCTACCAACGCCCTTGCCAACCCCGGTGCCGGCACTTGAATTGCCCACACCCGCGGTTGCGACGACGCTACACCAAGCACCCTTGCCAGCTACACAGCTCACAGGGCTGAATCATGCTTGGCAGACGTGGAATAACTGTGGGCCAGCAACGCTCGCCATGAATATGAGCTATTATGGTAGCTCGTTAAATCAAGCGGACATTGGTAATGTGTTACGCCGCTATGCCGATGATAAAAATGTCAGTCCAGAGGAGTTGGTTGCCTTTGCGCAAAGCCAGGGCTACATGGCACAACTGCGCGTCAATGGCAGCGCCGAGCTAGCACGCACTTTCTTGAGCAACGGCATTCCTTTGCTGATTGAAACATGGCTTGAAGAAGACCCCGGAGATGGCTTAGGTCACTACCGGCTGTTGGTGGGTCATGATGATTCCAATGCGCGTTGGATTGGCTATGATAGTTATGTCTCCACATCTTTGGTCAGTGCGGACGCTGCTAATTACCAGGGAATTTACATGTCCTATGAGCAGACCGAGGATTGGTGGAAAATTTTCAACCGCGCCTATGTCTTGGTCTACCCACCCGACCGCGACCCGCTGGTACGTAGCATCTTGGGCGCAGCCTATGATCCGGCAGTGATGTGGCAAGAAGCGCGCACGCGTGCCGAAAGCGAGATTGCCGCCAATCCTGCGGATGCCTATGCCCATTTTAATTTGGGGACAGTGTTGGTGGAACAAGGGGACTATGCAGGAGCCGCCGCTTCCTATGACCAAGCACGTGCGCTGGGGCTACCCTGGCGTATGCTCTGGTATCAATTTGGCCCCTTTGAAGCCTACACCCAAATGGGACGCTACCAGGAAGTCATCGACCTGGGTCAAGCCACGCTCACCTCTGCCGCCGGTGGCATTGAAGAGATCCACTACTGGCGCGGGCATGCAATGGCAGGTCTCGGCAATGTTGCCAATGCCCAAGCAGAATGGAACCAAGCCTTGACGCTGAATCCCGACTTTGCGCCAGCCCAGCAGGCGCTTGCGGGTGTCCCTCTTGGGGCAAACTGAGCCTCATCCGTAAGGTGAGTCCTCTAAAGTAACTATTACGCCACCAACCTGCCTCGAAACTTTAGAGTTGTTCCTTAATAAGCCAGGGAGAAATTCCAGAGGCCAGCGGAGATGGCAATGACATCGTCTTGGAAGTTATGGCGATGATTGCGGAAGCGATCCACCAAAATGTTATAGCGTTTGATGCCGCCGATGGCGTGTTCAATCAAGATGCGGACTTGGCTTAAGGCTTTGTTGTCCGCCTTCTGGGCCTCGGTCAAGCAAGTGTCAGGTTGCTG
>JBBQIG010000068.1:0-12910 GCA_038324715.1 Anaerolineae bacterium
CACCCCGGTTATCCCTCCCCAGCCCATCGTGGTTCATGTGCCGGATCTGCTGCTTGCCACGCGCATGGAGGATGTTATCCACTTGCAAGGGGGGCGTGCCATTTTGGTGGAAACACCTGCTGCGTTGGTGGATGCAGTGGATTATCACTTCCCGGTCTTGGTGCTGGTGGATGTCAACAGCCCTGGTGAGTGGCTGGATGCGATTCACCGCTGCAAGCTGCGCCCCCATACGCGGCAAATTCCCATTTATGCTTTTGGCAGCCATGTGGATACCACCACACTAACCGCTGCACGCAAGGCGGGCGCTGACCATGCCTGGGCGCGCAGCAAAATGATGGAGGAACTGGTTACTGTGGTGGATCGCCATCTGCACCCGCCAGTGCGCTATCCCGATGGCTGGGATTCACCGTTGAGTGAGCAAGCACAAATTGGTTTGGAACACTTTAATGCGGGGGATTACTTTGAGCAGCACGAATACTTTGAGACTGCTTGGATGGCTGAACAGCGGCCGATTCGAGACTTCTATCAGGGTGTTTTGCAGGTGGGGGTGGCATTCTATCAAATTGAGCGTGACAATTGGGCGGGAGCCTTGAAGCTCTTTCGGCGTGGATTGCCGCGCCTGCGTGATCTGCCGCCGATCTGCCAGGGCATTGATCTTGCCACCTTTCGGGCAGAGGCGGAAGCCATTCACCGAGAAGTGGTGACACTCGGCCCTACAAAGCTGGCTGAGTTTGATCGTTCTCGATTCCCGAAAATCCGGTTGGTTGTGGGTTTTCAGGAGTAAGATCTTAAAGCTTGATTTGGACGCAAAAAAGGGTACTTGCTGCGGAATTTGTTCAGACATACAATACATGGCATCTGCCAACCACATACAATAACCACATACAACGAAGCTAACTCTGTCACTTTTCTTTGTCGCTTTTTTTGTCGATCTTCATTCCCATCCACTCCTATCAACCTGATGTAGCAGCCATAAGGAAATTGCCATGATACCCCACCCTTCCGCCTCACCGTATCTCGCCGAACAAATCGCAAGTCCAGAGCAGATTCAGGATTGGGTCGAGACTTTCCATCAGCAAGGATATCTCTTTCTCGAGAATGTCCTGCCACCGGAGTGGTGCGCCGAGATGCGTGCTGACCTGGATTGGGCGTTGGAGCATAACCCGAATGGCTTGAACAGTGTCAATGAAAAGATTCGGCTTGCCCATCGCCTGTTTGAAACAAGTCAAGTTAATTTGCGTCTGTTTGACCTAGAGCCAATTGTCAGTCTAGCGGAGGCGTTGATTGCGCCCAATTGTCATGTCATCCATAACAACTCCTTTCAAAGCCTACCTGGCGGCGGTATTGATAGCTGGCATCAGGATGATGCACCCCACTATATAGTTACCGAAGGTGAGCCACCTAAGAATGTACGGCTGCCGGTACTCTTTTTTACAGCAAATTACTACTTGACCGATGTTGACGAAATCAAATATGGTGGCACGGAGGTAATTCCAGGTTCGCATCTCTTTGGCGCTCCTCCTCCCAAGGTGATGGAAGGTACAAAATGGGAAAGCCAGATTCGCTACAACCTCGGTAAAGCCGGCAGCGTCGTCTTGTTTAACAATCAGGTCTGGCATCGGGGCGGTACGAATCGTAGTGAGCGCACGCGTTATATCACCCAAACAACCTTTGCCCGGCGCATAATTGGACACAAGTACTACCCGTTTATGAATTATGAGATGCCGGAGCAGGTGTATGCGGATGCTAATCCTCGTCTAAGACGGCTGTTAGGCTTTTTGGACCGCGGGGCATACGGATAGTGCTTTACACAAGGGAGGCTCCAGACGATACTGGAGCCTCCCTTGTATAGGGCAGCTAGGATTGTAGCGCCTACTTGAGTAGTTGCTGGTGCTAATTTAGCTCTGAGTGTTACCAATCCAGCGCCAGCAGCCGCAGTAGTTCTTCGGGGCTGGTTGTGCCGCGTATACGGATGCGCTGCATTTGGAAGAGGTTGTCACTGCTTTGGGTGGCTCCCTGTTTGGTGGTAAAGCCTGCCCAAAAGTTGGCGCTGCGAAAGACGTCGATGGTACGTTGGTCATATTCGCCCGCGGGATAGCAGATAAAGTGCGGGCGTACCCCCACCTCAAGCTCGATAGACTCTATGTTTCCCAGCGCCTGCCAGATTAGATAATCCTCATCCTTGTTGGCAAGCGAGACGTGATTGCGCCCATGCGCTTCAATCGACATGCCCCCGGCATACATTTCGCGCACCATATCCCAGGTAAGATATTCGGGCACTTGATTATTGATAAAATCGGTGACAATGAAGAAGGTGGCAGTCATGCCCCTTGCCCGTAGCAGGGGAAAGGCGTTGGTGTAATTGTCACGATAGCCATCGTCAAAGGTTAAGACCACCGGCTTCTCTGGCAAAGGAGTGCCGTGGTTGAGGTGATCGAGCAGGGCATAGAGGCTGATGCTTGTATAGCCCGCCTGTTGCATGGCGTCCAGGTGTGCGGCAAACAACTCTGGTGACACCGAGAGGTCTTGGCGGTAGATGTTGGCACCCTCAGGAGGAACGCTCAAATAGTGATACATTAAGATTGGTACGTGCACTGTGCGCAGTATGCCATCTGATGTGGGATCGATGGCCGCCGTAGGCACTGGCAGGGGGAGCGCAGGTGCTTCTTGCGCTGGCTGCTCGTTTTCTGTCCTATCATCAGATGCCTTGTTACCAGACGCCTCTGCGGTTGCCGCAGCAATAATTCCTGCTATGCCACCGGGTGCTACAGGTTGCTCTAGCGCTTCATTGATCGAAAGCGTGGCGACGGCTGTTGGCGTGGGCACGAGATAGATCTGCGCTTCAGAGGTAGGGCTAATTTCCTCTGTGGGGGAGGGAGTCTCTAATGCTATTTCTGGAACTATCTCTGGAACTATCTCTGGAACTATCTCTGGAGCTATAGAGGTTACTGACTCTGTGATGGTCGCTTCGGGAGCAACTTGAGGGCCGGGTAGTTGTGTGGGCAATGGCACAACCTGTGTGGTGGCTGTGGTCGCCATCACAAGCGGTGAACTTGCAACTTGGGTTGCTGTGGGTGAATGGGTGACTGCTTCTGTAGCTGTCTCTGTGACTGTCTCTGTAGATGTTGCTGTGGGAAAAGTCGTCCATGTAGGTGTTGGCGCGCGACGTGTAGCCGTTTTTGTCGGCGTGGCTGTCGCTCTACGCGTTGGTGTGGGGGTGTGCGTGCTGGTGCCTTGAAGACGCGCCGTAGGAGACGGCGATTGGGCAGCGGCTTCTGTATCCACACGGGAAAAGAGTGCAACGCCGATTGTCAACGACAACAGCAGCAAGGAAAGCGTTACTAGCCCAGGCCAACTGCTTAAAATAGTCCGCATACGACGGGTGATCCATTCACACATGGGTGGTTATTGCTGCTGTAAGTTGGCGCGCCAGGACACATGGCTGCGATCCTACCATGATGGAGGCGCTTGTGCAATTTAATACGAGCAATTAGACTAGATGGATATGGACTTGAAGGAATCAAACGCAGTTGCACATCGGGTTGATTTTACGGTTGTGCAATACGGAAAATATGGCATAATGAACGTATCTTCCTCTCTAATTGCAACTGCATCGTATTTCTAAAGCCTTTATAGAAACATGAGGTGGCATGAAATTGTACAAATGCTGTGGTGATTATCTGAGTGGGTTGACAAAGGAGATTGTCTCACCTATACTTGCCTTGCATTTGTGCTATAGTAGTTCTGCATTAGGCAAGTATTCTTTCCGAAGTTGCTCCCCGTTTTTCCGTGTGGATTGTAGCAAACAACCCCAGACCAAAGGCAAGATAGGTCAGCGTTCATAAAGTTGCATCCAAAACCAGCCATCTGCGGCTAGCTTCATCATCATTTATCCGCGCACAGGGTACAAAACTGACACTTAACCGGATTCGAGGGACAATGTACAGGGAAAAAATCCGCGAGTATTATGATCATTTGAGTCGGAGTTATCGTAAGGTTGCCGACTATATCATGAGCAATTATTACGAAGTGTCGTTTATGACAGCGGCACAACTGGCTTATGCGGTGGGGGTGGATACCACGACGGTGGTACGCTTCTCTCAACGGTTGGGCTATAACGGCTATCCTGAATTGCTCAATGATATTCGTGAGCAGGTAAAGTCGGAGATCTATGCCGCGTATGAACCAAAAGAATTGCTTGCTGATGACCCAGCCGGTTCATTTAAGGATCGGGCGGAGCAAGAACAGCACAATTTGAAGCAGATGTTGATCCACAATCCACCAGAGCATGTTCGCCGAGTGGCAGAGATGTTTGCTGTGGCAGAGCATGTGGTGTTGGTGGCAGAGGGCTATGCCGAAGCAGTTGCGGCAATGACCGCCGAACAATTGCGCCACCGTGGGATTTCGGCAGAGGCGACCACCAACGATCCTGTGCGTATGGCGGGCACATTAATTGGCCTGAGCGCTGGCACTTTGGTAATTGGCATTAGCGCCACAGAATATGGCGATAATGTAGCAAAGGCACTCGCTTTTGCGCGTAGCAGAGGCTGCGCCACGTTGGGCGTGGTGGGGTCACTGGCAAGCCCGGTGAACCGCATGTCGGACCAGGTAATGTTTGCACCCACAGATGTCGCTGGGCCATTGCCTTCGATTGTCGCAATTAGCGCGGGACTTTCGGCACTGGTGCAAATTGCCGCCAAAGAAAGTGATGCCTCGGTAGAGAAGCATCATGATGAGTTCAGGCGTGCCTTTAACTTTCTAACCACATCAGAGAGCGCCGAGCCACTCGAAGAGGAAGTTTAGTTGGTCTTAATCAGCTTAGTGAGGTGTCTCTGGTGGATCACTCGCGATTGGCAATGGGCTGCTGAGTAGACCCACAGCCAACAGGGCAAGAATGTAGCCCAGGTAGTTTTCGTTGAGAAAACGGCTGCCATAGAAGAAGGCCAAGAGAAATAGCCCGTAATGCCAACAGGCCATGCTCAAGCTGTTGTTGCGCCACTGTCGCCAAAGAAACCAGAGCAGCAGGGGTAGTGCCAAGAGGGCTTCGAAGATGAGAAAAGGCCATTGATCAAAGCGGTCTTCTACCCAGCCTAGGGCCAGCACAAAGTTGCTTGCGCCCCATCCCCAGATTTGATAGCCGGTCTCCCCCTGACCGTTGCTCCAACGCCACACATCATCGTAAAAAGCAGCGGCATCCCACGCAATGTAGGGGCCAATGAGCAATAGAAATGTGACCAACGCGGGCCAGCCGCGCATCCACAGGGTGCGGCTGGCTTCTTTGATTGTGGTTGTCATTGTCGACCGCGTAAACTCTCTGCCTGTTCGGTCGTTGATCAGCAGCAATCCATAAAAGGGGGCAAAGAACCAGGCTGTGGGTTTGCTGGCACAAGCAAGCCCATAGCAGACTGTGGAGAGCAGCAGCCAGCCGCTGGCATGCCCTCCCCGTTGTTTTTGTTGCGTCCAGAAGACCCAAGCGACCAAACTAAAGAGCAGCCAACAGAGTACGAAGACATCATTTTGCCCAAAGGTGATGTCCAGGTTCATCATGGGGTTGAGGGCTAAGACCGCCACCAATGCCAATTTGCTGCGTTGGCTGGTGGCTAGGCGCGGCGCAAGAGCTAGTGCCACCGCCATTAGGGCAAGATAGAGCCAGCGTTGATCATAATGACCCAGGGCTTGACCCAATAAGTAGAAGGGTGTGCTAAAGACAAAAGTCCAGGGCAAGTAAGGATAGTGATAGAGCGCGGTGCGATACTCACTAAAGCCCCACTCGGCCATTGGTGTATCCACATAATCTTCCACATAGGGATTTTTCCCTGCCAGGAAGTATTGAATGGTTGATTCGGTCTGGATGACACCGCCATCGTGGGTATAGCTGGCGGGGCCACTTTGGTCGCGCAAGAGAATGAGCTTGGTGGTGGGCAGAAAAAGCGCGGTGATTACGATGAAGATGAGCGCAGCCCACTTCAATCGCACTGCTTGGCGCGCCCAGGGCAGCAGATCGGCGACTAGATAAGCCAGTAGTCCCGCCAATGTCAATGCGTTGAGCAGCAGCCCAATGGGTTCACCAGGGATGGGGCCGATTTCGCCCATTGCGGCGATCCCCGCAGAAGGAAGCAGTCCACCCAACCAGGGGTGACGTATGACATCTGCCACGCGTGTTGGCAGCGCGGCGCTCTGTGCCAAGCCATTGATTTGGAGCGTAGCCACGGTGAGCAACGCCACCAGTAGCGCATCCCAACCGGGAACTGATGGGACAGGAGTAGAGACAGGAGCAGAGGCTTGATGACTTGACTTAGGTGTAGAGTGCATAGAATTGCATAGGGTAGAAGTTATTGAGTTCCTAAGAGCGCATAGAGCCGTCCATCAGCACCTGGTACATAGAGCCACGGCCCAGAGACCGCTGCCGCGCCGCCTGCAGGTGCAGGGATGATTGTGCCGTTGATCGATGCGCCTGTTTGAACTTCGAGAAATTGGATATTGCCGAATTGGGTAACAACGATGAGCCGGTTGGCATCTACTAATGGGCCACCTACTACCTCTCCAGCAACATTTGAGCGCCAGATGAGGCTGCTATTTTGGCGTGAGATGGCTTTGACATAGCCATTGCCTGCCACAAAAAGAATACTTTCATTCAGCGCCATTGAGGTAGCTGGCTCGCCATTGTCAATATTCCAGAGTTCAGTGCCTGTGTTGGCGTCGAGTGCATAGATGCGATTGTTACCTGATACAACATACAACTCGGCTAAGGCGCGCAAACCCGGTGATCCATAAACAGGCCCAGCGCTGATATTCTCGGCAACTGTCTGATCCCACACGACTTCGCCATTGAAGAGATCGAGCGCAGTCACCTTGCTATCTGCCGCATACACAAGCTGATCGCCAATGACCGGATAGCGGAGACCCGGCCCTGTGGTGGCAAAGGTACGCAGAATGGCCCCGTTGTCACGGTCAATGGCAAGTAAATTGTGGCTTGCGCCTTCACCTGTAGCGATGAAGATCGTATCGCTAAAGATATTCATACTGGTGAGTACACGTTGTGGCAGTCCTACGCGCCAGAGTACGACAGCGGCATTTCCCTGATCTCCAAAGGCATAGAGATTGCTACTTTGATCGGTGACAAAAATCTCATTTTGGTAGATCATCGGTGCCATTGTGATCTGTTGGCCCAGGTTGTAACGCCAGCGTTGGTTGCCATTGGTTCGATCAAAGCTGTACAAATGGTTGTCGGCACTGCCCACCAAAACACTCTCGCCCATGACGGCAACCGGCGAGCCAAATGCGGCCCCTGCTTGGGCTTGTGCAGGCCAGGCAAAAGTCAGGGGGGGGCTGGGCAACTGATCGACGCGACCTTGTCCATGACGGTCATAGCGATAGAGCGGATAATCATCGGGGCCAGGGGGCACAGGCGATGGTAGGGGGGGCAGTGATTGCAGCGCGGGTTGAATGGACAGCCAACGCACGTCATTTGGATTGGAATTGGTGGGTGCGTTGGGCTGAAGTACATTGTCGCGCGGTCGTGCATGGGCCTGGCGCACCCAATTGGGTTGGTTATCCAGACAGCAGACGTAGAGCCACTCACCACTGTGGTTGCGATTTAGGATTGTAACTTCTGTGTCCGGCCCCAATTGGTTTGTGGTGGCGGTATAGAGCGTGCTGGGACCAAGACGTAGTGATACAGATTGGTCACCGCGAATAAATCCGCGCAAACTGCCCACCACAAAGGGTAGATCGGTGGCGACAGGTATGGATGTGGGTATTGATGTCGGCAAGGGTGTCGGCGACGGTGGCACAATGGTCTCGGTGGGCGTCGGTGACGGTGTATCTACTGGCAGCGTTGGCGTTGCGGTTGGGATTGCCGTTGGCGTCTCCGTTGGTATAGCTGTTTCTGTCGGGACTTGTGTGGGAATCTCTTGTGGTGCTTCTGTGGGCAACTCTCCAGGTGCAGGAGGTAGCTCGGCAACAATCGCTGGTGTGGGTGTACTTAAAGGCGAGTTGTCACGCACTATGGGCAGCACAATCAAATTGCTGGTAGCTGTTTCTATGGGGGAAGTTTCCTCACCAGGTAGGCTGGTGCTTGCACCATCTGCGGTTTCACCATCTGTGCTTGCAGAGCTAGGGGTTTCAAAGGTGGGGGTTGCATGTGCGTTTACCCCCGGTAAATGCACCGTCAGCGGTGTCTCGACTGCTGTGGCTTCGCCATTGGGCGAGGGTTCAGGCGTTGAAGACAACGGCATCGGCGTCGAGGTCAACGTTCCCAATAGAGCCATTTGATATGCTTGCTGGGTCAAGAAATCTTCTGCCACGCGTGTTGTGCGAAAATCTGGTGTAGCTGTGACAGGCGCTGTGCTGGTGGCAGTTGGGGTTGGCGTGGGGCCGAATGTTATGCGCGCACCTACTGCCCACATTGTTCCCCCTAAACCCAACAGCACAAAGGCCGCCACTAAAAGGCTGATGGTGATAATTTCGGCGCTGCGATTGCGCGGTGGATAGGGGTAGGATGAAGGGTAAGATTGGGGCGAACGATAGTTGCCCTGTGGCTTGTTCGTCGGCGATGCCGGACGACGGCCCAAGCGGTTGTTCATGGCATCTATTGTAGCATAACTGAAGCTTGCGCTGATCTTTAAGTGTAGCTCTAATGATGGCTTAATGTAGTTATAAATATAGGGAGCGAAACTAGAAGTTAATTGAGGCTTGGCTGATTAGGTGCAACAATACTTTGCTTGATGCTGCTGTGCATAATCAATGTATAGGGTTGCATTTTGGCAGGGTGAGATTATAATGAGGCTATTCTGATTTCTTGTGCGACAAAGTCTATACGTCTTGTTAGATAGTTACTTGATCTAGTACACCGTAATCTAAGTCCTGATGGTTTGCTTGATCTTGATTCCAGAGAACTCAATACGGAAATTTCTATCATAATTTCAATTACAGTGTACTAGCATGGCAAAAATTTCAAGTAATCTGCTCTAGGGAACTGTTTAACGTTTGTTTCCAACAAGATATCAAAAAGTCCCTCAAGAAAGTTGTAACAATCTTCTATTGATCTTCTATTACACAGCTATCATATCTCTCTCATATCTCTCATATCTCTCATATCTATAGTCTCTTTATATCGTTACCTATTGTTTAATAGTCTATTCGAGTATAGAACTTAGATACTTGACATAGGATAGCTACTATAATCTAGCTCTCGTCTAATGAGTGAGGAGCGAATTTTGAACGCCAAGAGTGATGATCGTGCAGCAGTGGCACAACCTGCTGAAAAGTTGAAATACTTGACGGAATTGACGGTTTTTCAAGATCTGTCACCGCGGGAGATGCAAGAACTTAACCGCATTACCACCATGAGTACAGTTCCCCGTGGGCGGGTTTTTTATCGCCCTGAAGAACCGGGTGAGGTGCTGTTTATTCTCAAAGAAGGCCGCGTGCAGCTTTATCGCATTAGCCCAGAAGGCAAAAAGTTGGTGATTACCACCTTGGGTGCGCATACGCTTTTTGGCGAGATGGCGCTGTTGGGGACGAAGATGCATAACACCTTTGCCGAGGCGATTGATGATTGTCTGATCTGCGTGATGAGCCGCACTGATCTGGAACGATTGATTCTGAACAAGCCTCAAGTGGCGTTGCGTATATTGGAGGTCACTGGCAAACGACTGCGTGAGGCAGAAGAGCGGCTGGAGAATATGGCCTTCAAGGGCATTCCCGCACGCTTGGCTAGCTTGCTCTTGCGTTTGTCTGAGGAACAGGGGACTGATGAGATTGTAGGGCTAACGCATCAGGATCTGGCAGAGAGCGTGGGGACTTATCGTGAAACCGCAACACAAGTGCTGAATGATCTCAAGTCACAGGGGTTGATTGAAATCGGGCGCAAGCGCATTAAGCTTCTCGAACCTGCGCGACTTACAGAAATCGCAGAGAGTTAGAAGTCCTGCTTCGTTTCTGGAAAGGTAAATAAGATTCTGTTTGTGTTGTCCCTTCGGACTTCATATGAAAAAAGGGACGTGTTCCGGTGTATAGGTTGTGCGACAACCGAGAATACCACGAAAGGAACGTCCCTGATGAAGTCATGCGGTAGTCAGTTTTTGCTCTTGGACGAGTTATATTGCAGGCACCCCGCTGGATACTGGATGTTGTAGTGCCTGTCGTTCTGCCTCCCCTCGTAACAAGTACAATCCGTACAGAGCCATCACTGCCGAAATTCCGATCTTCAGGATCGGAATATAGATTGCTACCTCTTGGGCTTCGATTCCACCTGTAGCGGTGAACTGTACGAAGCCGTTAAAGGCGTGTAACAGGATGAGTGGCCAGATGGAATTGATGCGCAAACGCAGGGCGGCAAGGCCAATTGCGCCAAGGAATGATGCGATAATTTGCGATAAGACAAAGAGCAGATCGCGACCCACCAAGACCGAATTGATATGGATGATGCTGAAGAGCAGCGCGGTAATCAAGACAGCCTTCATGATGCCCAGTGGTGTGAGCGCACGGAGCAAAACACCACGAAAGATTGCCTCTTCTTGGAAGCCAATCAGCAGAGTCACAAGGGCAAGCGCGGCTAGTTTGCCGGGTGCCGGAAGTTGCGGCTGTAGCAGAAGGGCAGGAATGAGTAGCAGCAGCACAGGGAGGATCAAGAGATGTAGATTCTGCCAGTGGGATGGCGCATTAAATCCGGTAGTACGCCACCAGCGTAAAGATGTCAAGAGCACGACCGCAAATAAGCTGTTAATCAGCATGAGCGGTAAATCGAGCGTGATAATGGGCACATCCAGCAAGTGGCTGACAAGTAGACCGGTATGTGTCAAGTAGTTTGAAACAACTTCTTGAAAAAGTTTAGGAAAGATCTGCGCTGGCGAGTGGCGGGTTAATCCAAACGGCAGCGGGTGTACCTTTGACGATCGGTTGGCCGCGGACAAAGCGTGCCGGATGGGCGGCATAAGCTGTCAGTATTACCGCCTGGCGCTGTTGTTGTACTGCCGCTGCCTCACCAAAGTGGACGCTGGCCGGTGTGAACAAATTGAGCCCCGAATGATAATGTTGTTCGTTGTACCAGGTAAAGAAACAACGCCCCCACACTTGTGCCTCTGCCAGTGAGGTGAAACGGTCGGGATAATCAGGACGATATTTCATCGTCTTGAAGTGCGCCTCGCTAAACGGGTTATCGTCCGAGGTATGGGGACGATTGTGACTTTTGGTGATGCCCAGGTCAACCAGTAGTTGCGAAAGTGGCTTACCGCGCATCGGTGCACCGTTGTCGGCGTGCAACGTAAGCTGGTCAGGCTGAATCTCCTGCTTGAGTGCGCTGGCGGCAATGAGTTGTCGCGCCAAATCGCTGCTCTCCACCTCGGCAATCATCCAGCCAACCACGTAACGACTGTAGATGTCAAGCACCGTGTAAAGTGGATAATGCTCCCACTTGTGCGGCCCGCGCAGATAGGTGATGTCCCACGACCAAACTTGATTTGGTGCAGTTGCCAGCAGTTCAGGCTTCTTATATAAGGGATGTCGCCGTATTCGCCTGCGCTCACGCACTTCTTCATGGGCTGCGAGGATGCGATACATCGTACGCCAGTGGCACAGATACTGTCCCTCGTCGAGCAAGGCGGCATAGACCTGACGGGGCGCTTTGTCCATGAAACGTTCGCTATTGAGTGTTTCGCGCACCTGCACTCTTTCCTCAACTGACAAGGCGTGGACGGGAACTGGATGCGCTTGAACCACTGCGTGAGGTTGGCGTGCCCGATAGAGGCTGCTCCGTGATATGCCTAACGCTTCGCAGGCCCGTTTGATACCAACTTTGGCGGCAAGCTCGCTCACGATGGCTCCTCCTTCTGGTTGTCCAGCAACTGTGCCAACTTTTTTTGGGCGTCAATGATCGCCTCAGCCTGCTCCAGTTTGCGCTTGAGCCGCGCATTCTCCGCCTCTAGCCGTCGCACTTCTGGCCGGTTGGGGTTGGCTTGTGGCCCGCGGCGTTTGTCGCTCAACGTGCCTTCCGCATACGCCTTACGCCATTCACTAAGCTGCGTATACGTCAGCCCTTCGCGGCGCAGCAGCGAGCCTAACTGCCCTGACCCACACTTCTCTGCTTCAAGGATCATTCGGCGTTTGTAGTCCGCACTGAAGCGTCGCCGTTCTGTCTTTGCTTGCACTTCTGGGTTTGCCTTGCGTTCCTGAAACATCTTCGTTTTCCCTTTGCTACGCCCTACGTTTCTACGTTAATCTTTTGTACGAAGTTGTTTCATCCATTATGGCACACAGGGTACCATCAATTCCCCCGTCACCGGCTCTACCCGTAACAGTTACATTTTCAAAACCAGATTCTCGCAGCAGTCTCTGGCAAAGTCTTTCAAAACCATTCGGTGATAATTCTAGAATCGTCTCCAGCAGTGCATTACGGTAGTCTATATCTGGCAACCCAACTACACTGTCATCATGTAATTCTGTGACATCTAGATCGTCAGTGACGGAGGGTGGTGAAGTATCAGCTTTCATATCTGATCGCACACTTTTGAAAATGGCAAGTGATTCTTTGTGATTGATATTTACTGATCTTCCTAGATCGGTTAGGCTCCAAACCCCTCGTGTTGACGAGTCGATATACCCAGCTTTAGCTAGATAGAATCTTGCCCAATTGACCTTGTTGCTAAAACGTGAGCCACCACTACTTATTACTTCGGTCTGTTCCTTCTCTGAGATGCGTAGACGCTTTACAATCACATCTTTGACTTCATCAGGACGACCAGAGCCTCCCAACTCTTTAAGTGACTCGATAAGAGGCCCAAAAAATTGAATGAACTTGGGTCCAACTGCTGGTCGGGACATGAGCCATACCTTTATGAATTAGTCTGTATGAATTAGTCTGTGAATTAGAAGGTAATAAGGAATGATTAGTTTGACAATGTCAGATTAA
>JBBQIG010000069.1:0-12894 GCA_038324715.1 Anaerolineae bacterium
GCTCGCTTCTCCGGCCCAGGTATGCGCTGGAGTCGCAAAGGTGCACAAAATCTCCTCCCCATCCGTTCTGCCATTCTCAGCCACCGCTTCGTTTCCATGTGGGCTACCGCCAAAAACCTGCCCCCAATTTGAAATACACCCCCTCGCAGAGATAAGTTTGACAGACCCGATACCCTCTCGTACTATAGATAAACAAACTTGGCTGCCAACAAGCATCCTCAACCAAGCATTTCCCCACGAACACAGCGGAGGAGTTTACATCATCATGGAATACACCCTTTTGGGACGCACAGGGATCACCGTATCCCGTCTTTGTTTTGGCACAATGTCATTCGGTAGCGACGCCGACGAAGCCACATCGGGTGCAATGTTTGCCCGCTGTTTAGACGCAGGCATCAATTTCTTCGACACAGCCAACTCCTACACCAGTGGACGCTCCGAGGAAATTCTTGGTAGACTCATCCAAGGCAAACGCGACGAATTGATCATTACTTCAAAAGTCTCATCAGCCATGGGGCCTGGACCCAATAACCGTGGCAATTCGCGCCGCCACATCATGCTGCAAGTGGAACAAAGCCTGCGTCGCCTAAAAACCGACCGACTAGACATTTACTTTCTCCATCATTTTGATCCAAAAACCCCCGTTGACGAGACCTTACGTGCGCTTGATGACCTCGTTCGTCAAGGCAAAATTGTTCATCCAGGCGTCAGCAACTGGGCAGCATGGCAGATTGCAAAAGCCCTGGGCATTTCAGAACGTCACGCTTGGGCGCGCTTTGAATGTATCCAGCCCATGTACAGCCTCGTCAAGCGTCAAGCCGAGGTCGAAATTCTACCCCTCGCTCAATCCGAACAAGTCGGCGTCATTCCCTACAGTCCATTGGGGGGTGGTATGCTCACAGGCAAGTATGCAGGTGCAAAACCAGAAGAAGGCCGCTTCTTAGTCAATGCCATGTATCAAAAACGCTACGGGGATCAGATGTATTCCGACATCTCCGCCCGCTTTGCAGAACACGCCAAAAACGAAAATATTCACCCCGCAACACTTGCCGCTGCATGGGTCATGGCACATCCTGGCGTCACCGCACCGATCATCGGTGCGCGCAATGTAGGACAGCTAGACGCCTCACTTGCCGCCGCAGATCTTAAACTTACACCCGAACAATACGCAGCCATCTCAGCCATCTCCTACGAACCACCCCCCGCAACCGATCGTAGCGAAGAGCGCTCTTGAGATAGACTACTTATCGACAGCTATGCACAACAATAGCAAAGGGGAGGTTGGCGCATCGTGTGCCAACCTCCCCTCCCCCTTATGCTCCAAATATCCTAGCGTGCAATCTCAGCAAGGCGGCGACCATCACGACCACCACCTGTTCCACCATAGGGTCGCCCTGCGTCCCAGTCAGCTACTGGCGCGGGCACAAAGCTCGTTAGCGGCAATTTGACCGCGCCACGCGTTCGACTAGACAGATAGGCAGCCTCACACAGTTCCAATGCCGCCAGTGAACGCTCACCCAACGCTAAATCAATTGCGCCCACATCCATATGCTCTGCCAGCAACTCCAAATAACGCTGATGAGCTGACCTGGCTTGCACAGGTACGTTAACCATCCGCCCGGTTGGAAAATCGCCATTCATCAGTCGATAACGTGGCTTCCAACCAAAAAACTCCAACACGCCCTGGCTGCCCACCAAACGAAAGAGCGTTCCCTCATCTGGCTCTGCAACAGGCACAAAATCACCCGTGTGCATGATCACGCGCACGCCACTTTCCATTGTGACATAGGTAACTGCTTCCGTCTCAACCTGCATCCCATCACGATAGGTGCGCGTACTCATATCACACTGCGCCAAGACACTGATGGCTCTGTCACCCGGCAGCAACGAAAGCGCAAAGTTCAACCAGTGAATTCCAGCGTTGATAATATCCCAACCAGCACACTCAATTTCAATCAGCTTGACCGTGCCAATTGCACCACCAGCAACCAGATCAAGCACCGCAGTGCTGTGGTCAGCCACCAATAGCCCATGTGGCACCACCATTGGTATACCTGCACGCCAAATTGCGGCCATCACAGCCGCACCATCCGCATAGGTATCAGCCAACGGCTTCTCGACCACAATGCCCTTCAAACCGTGAGACAAGGCATCTTGTGTAATCTGCAAATGCGATGGAGGCCATGTAGAGACACAAACCACGTCAACTGCACAAGCAGCCAACAAACTCTGATGATCCGCAAAAGTCCGAACTCCAGGGAAATCCGCCTCCACCGCAGCCCTAGCCTCAGCACGCATGTCTGCCACAGCCACAAGCTCATAACGTGGCGAGTTCATAGCGCCTTTGATGGATAACATACCACCAGACCCTGCCCCAATGACCGCCACGCGATATGTTTGGCTCATCCGTCAAAAATCCTTATGAAGAGACGCGTGCAAACTTCTGCAAATGCCCATCGGTCTGCACTTCACCCACATAAAGATCGCCATGCGAATCCACCCAGATCCCGTGCGGGCAGGCACGGAACTCTCCCGGCTTCTCGCTGGGCTGGCGCCCACCCCACTGCGCCAACAGATTGTGGTTAAAATCAAAGATGCTAACCTGCTGATCCAGTTCGGCAACGTAGACAACATCCTCATCTACATCAAAGAAAATGGTGTCTGGATGTGCAAGGCCCGTCCATTCACCCGTAAAGTTCCCCTCTAAATCAAAGAATTCAATACGGTTATTTTCTCGATCACAAACCCATACGCGATCATAACGATCCACACGGACACAGTGAGAAAGACCAAATTGACTTGGCCCATCACCCCAACTGCCCCACGACTTGATCAGCTTGCCATCAGCGCTATACTTGTGGACACGTGCATTACCATACCCGTCCGAAACAAAGATTTCGCCAGTAGAAGCAATCCCCACATCCGTAGGCAACCGGAATGGCTCACCGTCACTTGCACCTTCTTGCGCCGGTGTACCCAGCGTCATCAAAAGCTTGCCGGTGCGATCAAACTTATAAACGCAATGGGTATTGCGCTCGGTACAAAATAGATTGTCCTCGCCATCAATATAAAGTCCGTGGGCATCTTGTAGAATATCCGCACCCCACTCTTCCAAAAAGTTGCCCTCACGGTCGAAGAGTACCAACGGGTGCTCGCTACGTGAATAAACAAAGACCCGATCCTGCGAATCAACCGCCACCGCAGGAATCCAGCCAAATGTCCAACCATCTGGCAACTTTGCCCAATCCTCCACGACCTCATAGATGTACTTGCCCGCACCATAGCGCATTTCAACTCTCCTTTGGTTCCAACTTAACTCATTGAGGGTTTAATCACGCCGCCAGATCAATGAAATTTCATCTTTCGGCTGCCATCCCAAGATACGTTTTGCCTTTTCATTCGTGAAGCGACCGTGGGGCATATCTTGAAAGATAAAGAATGTCTCGAAGCGTGAGGGGAGCTTTTCAAACGGAATCTCAAGTCCATAGGGGAAAATTTCGCCGCCGCCCTGCCAGGAAATGCCAAAGGGGCGAATCTCGCGTTCCCGCTCGATGTTAGCTGGATCGCGAAAGTTGTAATAAAGATACATCTGCACATAGAGATCGTGCTTTTCCGCATAGACCCGGCAGATTTCATGACCCACCGACTTGCTCAGCGAATAGAGCAATGTGCCAGGTTGGGGCGGAATATCTGGGTTGATCTCATAATCAAACTGCTCATAAGTAGCGCCAGCCACGGTGAAATGTGGCCCAGTGTTAATAATTCGTTTAATACCATGTTTCACGGCAGCTTCCATCATGTGATAGCAGCCCATCGCATTCACATCCCAAGCCACCTTGCGGTCAGGTCGCAGTACAGCCAGGTTGATAATGGCATCCATGCCCTCTGCGGCGTCCATCACCTGTTCAGCATTCGCCACATCCACATAGCGATATTCGCCGCGAAACTCGTTTGGCGGACGCTTGATATCCGTCACGCGCAGATCATACTTTTGATCCAACGCAGGGATCACATAGGGCCCGAGCATTCCTGTTCCACCCAAAATCAGTACCTTCATACGGGCACCTCTTTCACTTCCGAGTGCATGTAGGCAGGAACCGAGAAATCAACAGAGGGCGTAAAGCCAATCAGCCGTTCAGCATCACCAACCGGGAATAGCGCCCCATTCTGCTTGCCCTGGATATGAAGCACAGTCCAGTTCGGCAGTTTTGCTGAAAGTGCGCCCAAAACCGCAGCACCTAAATCATGCTGGTCAAGCCAAAGTGGATCAACGGATTGCCCGGCTACCTCTGTGGCATCGACCACTTTGCCCAACCGCAACACAACAATATTCAGCTTATGCTCACGCGCAAACTCTCGGCACACATACTCACCCAAATGCTTGCCCAGCAAATGCGGTTCCGTGGAAGGACGCGGACGCCATCGTTCTGTCACAATATATTCCGGCCCATAAGCCATCATCAACTCGAGTGTACTCAGGTAAACAACCCGCGTAACTCCTTCTTGAGTTGCCGCCATCAACAAGTTATAGAGTCCACGGGTCATCGCATCCAGATAACTAGGCGCAGCCTCATCCGGCAGCGGCTCTCCGGCAATTACAAGGGCTTCCATGCCACGCACCAACAAATTAGTTGAGGCATCATGGTTCAGCGGTGACACGGCATACTCGCCCCCAAGCGCAGCCGCAACCCGATCCGTAAGCCGCAGGTGATGCATTTCGCCAATTTGAGCGGCGACCGTTTTCCCCAACGCAGAAGTCGCTGAGGTTAGCAATATGTTCATCTCAGATTTCACCTTGCTCGCAATAAACTCGTAATAAGGAAAAAGCTTAACTCAGCATATCACGGAAGCACATCACGGACATAGCCAAAGAGGGCTGGCGCACCACCAGTGTGCATAAAGAGGACAGGTGTCTGCTTGTCCAGTTGCCCATCCTGAATATCGACCAGCAGTTTTGCCACTGCCTTGCTGGTATAAACCGGGTCGAGCAAAATTCCTTCACTTTGTGCTACCAAGTGAATTGCGCGAATCCCTTCTGGTGTTGGAATGGCATAACGTTCGCCCACGTAACTATCATCGTTCATAAAGTCGCGCGCTGACAGTTCAATATCCAGGTGCAAACGCCGTGCAGCTTGATTCGCCATCGTTGCCATTGTCTCCAGCCGATCAGAGACGCCTTCAAAAGGGCTTACCCCGCGCACCTGAATGGGGCAACGCAAATACGCAAATCCCAAGACCAGTCCCGCCTGGGTAGTGTCAAGAGCCGCAGCATAGAGATACTCTGGGTCAATCCGCAGCTCGCGACACTGGCGTACAATCTCCAGGGCAACTTCGGCATAGGCAATTGCATCCAGATCAACAGTATCCGATTCACGCGGGCGATAAACTTTCTTGCCTGTCGCAATTAGCTCCTGCGCCTTCTGGTCTAGCGCAGCACTCTGTCTGCCTGGATCAAAATCGGCAAGCACAGTCACCTTTGCCCCAAAGAGCCGCTGCAAAAAGTGATTCCCCTGCACCTCCTGCTTATCAATCTCCCGTGTGGGGCGCAGCACCAAGTGCAGTTCCAGACCCAACTTAGCACATGCCGCCGCCAGCTGACGACAGTAATTTGACTGCACAGCAGCCCCTGCCACAATCGTGTCCGCACCTTTCGCCAACGCATCCGCCAAGCTAAACTCCAACATGCGCGTCTTATTGCCGCCAAAGGCCAAGCCAGTTAAATCGTCACGCTTGATATAAAGAGGGGGCCCATCCAACTGCGCGCTCAGGTGGGCCATAGGCTCCAAGGGCGTAGGGCGCACGGAGGCTAACTGAACGCGCGAGAGTTTTGCGAGTGCATTCTCTAACTGTTGTTCTCGTTCTAAGCTCATTACAGCATCTTTTCAATTGACTACATCGAGCGGTACACGCAGATTCGAGGCTACCATACGTCCCACACGATATAGATTAGAAGTTGGATTGGCGAGGAAAAACAAGGGGTGCAGCGTGCAGTGCTCATTCCCTGCACGCTGCACCCCAATAGCGCAATATAAATCTAGCACCCGCAACTAGGGGCAGCGAGTGCTAGAAAGTTCTGACTTATTTGGCTTTGGCTAAGATTGCCGCTGTTACCTTGGGAGGTGACATAGGCAACTCATACAGATCTACCCCGACGGCATTATGAATCGCGTGTTGCAGTGCTGCGGCAGGTGGCACAATGGGCACCTCACCAACACCACGAACGCCATAAGGATGATCAGGGTAATCATTCTCAATCATCACGGTATCGATCATCGGCAGATCCAACGAGGTAGGCATCCGGTAATCCAAGAAGGAGGCATTCGCCAACAGACCCTTGTCATTGTAGAAGTATTCCTCATTGATCGCCCAACCGATGCCCTGCACAACTCCACCTTGGATCTGACCTTCGACATAGGAAGGATGAATGGCCCGACCCACATCCTGAATCGCCGTGTAACGCAGAATTGTGAGCTTGCCAGTCTCTGGATCCACTTCCACGTCCACAATATGGGTAGCAAAGCCAGGGCTAGCACCCTTCGCCTGAACCGAATGGCTTGCCACAATCGGCACATCTACCTTCGACAGTTCAGCAGCCGCTTCTTTAAAGGTAACGGAATGCCCATTCTGAGCAAACTTACCGTTCTCGAACGTCACTTCCTCAGCGGGTACATCCCACAAATTCGCCAGTTCTGTACTCATCAAATTTCGCAACTTGAGGCCGAGTTCGTGGGTGGCAAGACCCGTGCTAAAGGTCACACGGCTACCACCTGTACCATCATTATAACCAACTGAATTTGTGTCGACCACGGCTGGGTTCACATCTTCGGCAGAAATGCCCAGCGTCTCCGCAAGCATAATCGCCATCGAAGCGCGGCTACCACCGATGTCAGTGGAACCTTCCAACAGATTCACGCGACCATCCGGGTTGACACTGGCAGCCACACTAGACTTGCCGCCACCATTGAACCAGAAGCCAGATGCCACGCCACGACCGCGGTTCTTGCCACCCAAAGGCGACTTGTAATGTGCGCTGTTAATTGCAACATCAAGTGTATCCAAGAAGCCGATATTGCCATAAGTTGGGCCATCTGCACGACGATCACCTTCAACGACACCGTTAATGCGGCGGAATTCCAGTGGGTCAATGCCCAGCTTCTCAGCCAGTTCGTTGACAACCGTTTCCGATGCAAATGCTGCATTCGTTCCACCCGGAGCGCGGTAAGCTGCAGTCTTGGGGCGGTTCACAATGACGTCATAGCCATCAATCTGAACATTCTCCAAGCGATAAGGCGCAAAAATCACGCCACCACCTGCACCCACTGGGGAACCCGGAAAGGCACCAGCTTCGTAAATCAACTCAGCTTGGGCGGCAGTGAGCTTCCCATCCTTGGTCGCGCCCATCTTCACCTTGATGTAAGAGCCAGAGGTAGGGCCAGTTGCCAACAGCACTTCGATACGGGACATGGCAACCTTGACAGGTCGATTTCCAGCCTTCTTCGAAAGCAATGCTGCGGGTACATCGGTATACGCAGTGAACTTGCCCCCAAACCCGCCACCAATTTCAAGTGGGGTCACACGGATCATCGACACAGGTACATTCAGCAATTCCGAAACTTGGTTACGAATTTGCCACGGACCTTGGGTCGAGGTGTAAACCTCAATATGTCCATCCTGATTATAGATAACGGTCGATGACTGCGGTTCAATATAACCCTGGTGAACCATGGCAGTCTTAAACTCGCGCTCGATCACCACATCCGCAGCAGCAAAACCCTGCGCCAAATCACCGCGTTGGTGACGGAAGTGGGCAGCCACATTCGTTGGTTTGTCACCTTGCTTGCCCAATTCATCCAGACGCAAATCTTCCAAGATGATAGTTGCGCCTTCCTGCATCGCCTCTTTGACATCAATCACATGTGGAAGAACTTCATACTCCACCTTGATCAAACTCAGTGCCTCTTCGGCAATGTGTACATTCAGTGCGGCAACTGCTGCCACAGCATGACCATGATAGAGAACCTTATCACCCGCCAGAATGTTATTTGCCAAGTAGCGGAGATTAACCGAATCCTCGCCCATTTCCTCAATGCGATCATCTACAGTCGCCAAGTCCTTCGAGGTCACAACTGCGAAGACACCCGGCAGAGCCTCAGCCGCGCTATAGTCAATTGACTTAATGCGTGCATGCGCATGGGGGCTACGCAGAATCTTGCCGTGAATCATTCCGCTCAAGTTCGTGTCATTGGCATACTTCGCGCGCCCAGTCACCTTATCCGCACCATCATGACGGATAGGTCGGGTGCCGATGACCTTGTAGTTTGTATCGCTCGCTGATTGCGTCGATTGGGTCATTGCTATTGTCTCCCTGGAGATAAAAAAATCTAGATAGGTAATTTGTGGATATTGGTTACAAAATTACACTACAAAACAAAAGCTGCAAAATCAGAGCAAATGTACATTCAAACCGTACAACTGCACTGTAATGACTTTAAAAGATTCTAGACTGTAAGATTTGCGCCGAAACCTGAAGTTCTACCAAAGCATTTTCTATTATCAATTTCTACTATCAAACTGCGCGAAAACAGATCTGCTTGTGTAACGCCACTTCCTGTAGAGTAGCACATCTTTTCCGAATCAAAAAACAGTTCTTGATTCGTTCATCGTTGACAAGCCTGTGCTTCCCCATAAATGTCCTCTAACAATCCGTATAGGCTGCGTGCCACGCATACACGTCGAATAATTCGACTCGCAGATAGCCATAATACTTCTTGCCAACTCGTTCCTATGCTACACTCCTACGCTACAAATCAAAACTGTATTACCTAACCACAATCCACCAGCCCGCAAATACCGGCACGCGCAGGAATACGACCCCGCTATGCAAACAGCTAGTAATGATAGTCAGAATCCCACGATGTCCATGCACACACTTGGACGTACAGGTTTACAGATTTCAGCACTCGCGCTCGGCACAGTCGAGCTAGGACTTGACTATGGTATCCACGCCCCAGGACACTTCGGACGTCCTGCCCAAGAAGACGCAATCCGTCTGGTGCATCAAGCGCTCGATTCAGGTATCAACCTAATTGATACCGCCCGCGCCTATGGCAACAGCGAGGAGATTCTAGGCGAAGCGCTCGCCGGTCGTCGCGACCAAGTCGTGCTCGCCACCAAAGTCTCTACCCAAGCCACAGGCGGCGTGCCGCTCACAGGGGACGACCTTCGCCGCCAACTGTACGATTCACTCGCAGAGAGTCTACGCTTGCTTAAGACTGACTATGTAGACATTTGGCAAATCCACAATGTTGACCGCAACGTCTTGGCAGAAGCCGAAGTCATTGCAGAAGTCTTTGCCGATGTACGCTCATCGGGCCAAGTCCGCTTCTGTGGTGGTTCCTTTTATGGAGCCGAACTGCCCATGCAAGCTCTCGACCGTGAGCACTTCCCCGACCTCTTTGACGTTATGCAAATCACCTACTCAGTACTCGACCAGCGCCTTGCCGACCAATTCTTTGCTCGTGCACAAGAGGCTGGCGTCGGTATCGTTGCCCGATCTGTCCTTCTCAAGGGGGCACTCACTGAACGTGCAGAACACCTGCCTCCACACCTCCATGAATTACGCCTGCGTTCGCGCGCTTTCCGAGAACTCATTAAAGCCAGCAAACTTGGCGCAACACCAGCCCAAGTTGCCATCGCCTTTGCCCTGGCACAGCCAGCCATTCATGCAGTTCTCATCGGCGTACGAACCGAGGATGAGCTACGTTCCAACCTGCATAGCCTCACCGTCGAACTTAACGAATCCTTGCTACAGCAGCTTGAATCGCTACGCCTAGATGACCCCGACCTGCTCAACCCTGGCACATGGGGAATTCCCTAAGAAGCATCCACAGCACTAGAAAGCCCACGTCCACTTATTATGACGGGGCTTTCTAATCTACTTACGATAGAATCATTGCAGAGAAGTTTTGGGGAAATTGCGCCCAATCACAGAATACTGCTCCAACTCATAAACAACGCCATTTGCCGGTGCCGAATCATCCGAAAGCCAG
Source organism: Anaerolineae bacterium (assembly GCA_038324715.1). Classification (GTDB taxonomy): domain Bacteria; phylum Chloroflexota; class Anaerolineae; order Caldilineales; family Caldilineaceae; genus QEUY01. The sequence continues at coordinate 10,050 of JBBQIG010000069.1, forward strand.
AAGGCAACGTGAGCGGCAATCTCTCGCGGCTCCAATATCGACCCACGCGGTGCCATGTGTGTAGGCAAATTGCGATGCCAGCCCTCAGGCATCCCTTCGCTAATCTTCAGCGCAATCTCATTGCGCGAAGCAACCCAGCCTAGATTTAATTGATTGACACGTATCCCATCAGTCGCCAACGCATTGGCAAGATTGCGCGTCATCGTTGCCAAGCCACCCTTTGAGATCGAATAATCGAGCAGATTGGGCTGACCAGCCAGTGCATTAACCGACCCAATGTTAACCACAGTACCACCGCCGCGCTTCAAAAGCTCTGGCACCGCCGCCTTGATGATCAGCATTGGTGCGCGCAGATTCACGCCAATCATGCGGTCAAAGGAATCAGCATCAGTCGATTCGAGTGTACTGCGTGTGGTCAATGCAGCGTTATTCACCACCGCATCAATCCCGCCAAAGCGTGCCACAGTCGCCGCCACCAACTTCTCGCAATTCTCAGGCACACCAATATCAGCAATCAAGTAGGCCGAAACATCATCACCCAACTCAGCGCAGATTGCCTTCGCCCATTCTTCTTCCAACCCATGAACCATCACACGCGCACCTTCGGCAACACACTGGCGTGCAGTCGCTTCTCCCACACCGGTCGTTGATCCTGTCACAAGAACTATCTTGTCCTGCAGCCGGTTTGCCATGCTCTACAAAATTACCGTTCTGTCTGGTTGCTGGTTGCTAACAAAATGACTATCGCTGTATAGCGCTAATAGATACACTACAAACGCTTGGGTTCAACCCACTGATGATTTTGTGCACCCACATAGAGCGCTTCCATCACTGCGCTGCGGATTGCTGCCTCACCAGCACTCACCAAGGGCACATTGGCATCGCCAACAAGCGCATTCAAAAAAAGCTCAAAGGCATGAGGCCATGCTTGCGGCAGATCATGCCAAGCACTCTCGCCAGTTGCGCCTTCTACATGCTCACTTTTAAAGAAAACTTTTTCATTGGCAACATAAGCATGTCCCTGCGTGCCACTCACAATCAAATTCACAGGATGTGCCACATCGACCCAGCCAGCCGCCAACGAACCGATCACGCCATTCTCAAATTCCAACAGACCTTCGCCATACTCATCACAATCCCCATAGCGTCCTGTTGCAACCTGAACGTTTGCAGTGACCCTACGCACATCCCCCAACAGCCACAACATGATATCCAGCGAATGTGTACCCAAATCACCAAAGGCACCAACCCCCGCTTGTCTCATGTCGGTCATCCATAACCACTCAGGAGTAAACCAATCGCCCAGTGAACCGCCATGACAATTACTGTGTCGCAAGCGCGTAATCCTGCCAAAGTGACCTTGCCCAATCTGCTGCTTAATAAACAAATGCGCCGGGTGACCGCGCTGAAAGTATCCAGTTTGGAAGAGAACGCCAGCCGACTCAATGGCTTGGGCCATGCGCTTGGCATCATCTGCACCAATACCAAGTGGCTTCTCCACAAACAAATGTTTTCCTGCCGCCGCTGCAGCCAGCACCAATTCCTCATGGCGGTTGGTCTCGGCACAAATAATCGCGCCATCAATCTTCGCATTATCCCAAGCAGTTGCTGGATCACTGATTTGTTGTGCGCCAAGCTCTTTCGCCCACCGCGCTGCGCGTTCAGAATCGTGATCCCACACACAAGCAACCTTTACATCCTGGCGATCTTGCAACCGCTTCACAAAACCTGGCGTGTGGATGTGTGCACAGCCAATCAGGGCAAGTTGTTTCACGTTTGTCATCTCTCTCACCTAAGCCTTAAGTCCAGCAGCTTGCCAGACAGCATGTACCGACTCTGCTGTGGCGGCCACCGCAGCTTCTGGAGCCATTTCGCGCACACGCTGGCTAAAGGGTTCAGCCGTCACAGGGCCTTCATAGCCAATTTCGGCCAATGCATTCAGGAAACCACGGATATCAAGCACGCCTGTTTCCCCTGGCAGTGCCCGCACCTGATCCATCTGCTCATCAACGTCAACGCCCAACGGGGCATCGTTAATATGCACAACTACCACGTCAGAAGCATCAAGTTCACGCACCTGGTCAATCGAGCCATGCGACGTGTAGAGATGCCAGATGTCAAGCAACAAGCCTACATTGCCCGTCCCCATGGCAGCCCCCAAAGCCAGCATACCTTCCAAAGTATAGACAAAACGGTACTTGAAGGTCTTGCGTAATGTCTTCGGCCCAATAAACTCCAATCCCAACGAAATCCCATGATCGGCTAAAATTGCAGCAGCAGGGCCGATACGCTCCACATGAAATCTGAAATTCTCGACAAAATTGCGCTCACTGCTACCCGACACCAGCCAGGTTGCCGTTCGGTTACACCCTAATTCGGCAGCCAGTTGCGCCTGTTCGGGCAAAGCAGCAATGCCATCCAGCCATGTATTCTCATCTTTGCGAAACTCAACCGGGAAACCAAACGAGCCTGGCTTCACGCCTTTTGACGCAAACAACTCCCGCACACCCTCAACACCCTGACTGTGTACCAAAGCCGCGGCTTCAGCAATCGAAAAGTCAATTCCCCCAAAACCATACTTTTGAGCAAAATCAATCGTTTCAGGCAATGTCGCCTTCACGCCAATAGCACCTGCACTCAAATTCGGATACACGCAAAACCACCTTTTCCGTGGGACTGTTTAAACTGGAACTGCCTGTGTAGTGGGCAATACAACCTCGCTCAACGACCACGGGCTGCTCATGTTGCCATGCTGCCCAAAGGCCAATGGCACCTCATCCAGCAACGTCAGCCGAGGATGATCCTCTACCGCTTGACGCAAGTTGGGGCTAACAAACAGATGATC
>JBBQIG010000070.1:0-12818 GCA_038324715.1 Anaerolineae bacterium
ACTGAGGAACCAATGGCTGAACCTACAGAAGAAGCCACTGAGGAACCAATGGCTGAACCTACAGAAGAAGCCACTGAGGAACCAATGGCTGAACCTACGGAAGAAGCCACTGAGGAGCCAATGGCTGAGTCTACGGAAGCAGCCATGGCACCTACAAGCTTGCCTAACACGGGTGCTGCGCTGCCTTCCATGCCTAGCATCATTGGTGTGGTTATGGCTGTGGGAGCCGCATTGGCTGGTGGTGTCTCATTGCGCCGTCGCCGGAGCTAATTCTCTAGACAGAGAGGTTTTGTTTAGTCGTTTTTAAGGAGATACAACTACCGCCAGATCCTGAGATCTGGCGGTAGTTCTGTATTTGGCCTTTTAAGAAGCTTCTGTGGGAAGCTCTGTGGGATATGTCTGGCTATTATGGCTTGACTACTTCGCCACTGGTTGCGGACTCGTAGAGGGCGAGCACGCTGCGTAGGAAGATGCGGCTTTGTTCGAGCGAAATTACAGGCGCTGCACCATCAAGAATGCATGCTTCCATTGCTTGAACTTCACAGATGTAGGGATCGATTGCGGGTGTTGTAATCGATTCGACTTTGCCATCACGATTGGTGAGGGTCATCACGCTGTCGCGTCCGCTTAGCCCTGGCTTCCAAGGTTCCGGGATCTGAAGAATGCCAGCGTCACCCACAATGAAGGCTCCTTCACGGAAGGGGGTGCGGAAGCTTGATGAGATTTGCCCAACAACGTCGCTACTAAAGTGCAGTTGGCCGCGTATGGCAACGTCTACGCCTGTTTCACCTACGATTTGACTTGCCCAGATCGCAGTCGGCGCACCCTGATTGCTCATGGTGATGGCGAGACTGTTGGGGTAGACACCCACATCCCAGAGACAGCCACCCGAAAGGCTAGCATTGAGGCGGATATTCGTGGATCGCTCCGGTGGCAGATAGAAATGGAACCAGGTCTGGATTGATTGCAGCGCGCCGAGTCTGCCGTCGCGAATGATCTGTTGGGCCTGGAGGGTCTGGGGATGGTGGAGATACATAAAGGCTTCAAAGAGCGTGACCTTATTGGCCGCGGCGGCAGCAGCCATGGCGTCAAACTCTTCAAGCGTGACCGCCATCGGCTTTTCGCATAGAATATGCTTGCCTGCTTCCGCTGCTTTTACTGTCCATTCACAATGAAGCGAGTTGGGCAGTGAAATGTATACAGCGTCTATGGCGGGGTCGGCAAGCATCTCCTCATAGGAGCCATAGGCATGAGCAATGCCCTTTTCTTGGGCGTAGGTTTTGGCTTTTGCGCCGTCACGACTGGCGACGCCAAAAAGTTCGCTACGGGGAGATTTCTGAATGGGGCCGATGAGCGCGTTGTTGATGTTTGCGGTGGAGAGTAGGCCCCAACGAATTGTATCTGACATAGTTTTGACTCCTGCCTGGTTATGCTGAATATACGCTGAGTACATAGCGCTTGGATGGTTTATGTCCTTCCATTGTAAACTCGTGCTAGGTGTGGGGCAACTTTGCCCTATAAACGAGCTATTACGAAAATAGTTATTTTGCAATTATGTCGCGAAACTTTTGCGCTTTGTTGATTGAGGGGGAGTCTGATGAAAGTAAGCAGCGTTGCTCAAATGCGGATGATGGATCGCACCGCAATTGACGAAGATGGTATTCCCGAAATCTTGCTGATGGAGAATGCTGGACTGGCTGCGACTCAGGTCATTGTTGACCATTATGTCGTAACGGGGCGACGCTGGCTTGTGCTTTGTGGAGTGGGCAACAATGGCGGTGATGGGCTGGTGGTGGCGCGACAACTACACTCCCGTGGCGCGCAGGTCCAGGTGGTGATCCTGGGGGATGCGGCGCGCTATGGGGAGGCTGCGGCAGCGAACCTGGCGATGGTACAAGCGCTTAAACTGCCCCTGTTGCAACCCGAGGCTGTCGATTCCATTTTTGGCGCGCTGTCGTCCTGTGACGGGGTTGTGGATGGGTTGCTGGGCACGGGCATTACGCGACCTGTGCAGGGGCTTTATGCGGCGGTGATTGAGGCTGTCAACGGCAGTGGCAAGCCTGTGGTCAGCCTGGACATTGCTTCGGGTGTCAATGGCGATACAGGGCAAGTGATGGGTGTGGCAATTCAGGCGGCACATACGATTACCTTTGGGCTGCCCAAGGCGGGCAATCTGCTCTATCCTGGTTTTGCGTTGTGTGGAGAACTATGGGTAACGCATATCGGTTTTTCGCCGCGCCTTACTACCGATGATGGCTTGCAACTAGCGGTCAACGATCCTGTGAAAGTGCCGCAACGTGATGTTGAGGGACATAAAGGGACTTTTGGCGACACGCTTTTTGTGGCAGGTGCGGGTGCCTATTATGGCGCTCCTTATTTTGGTGCGATGGCTTGTCTAAAGGCTGGGGGTGGCTATGTTCGTTTGGCGACGCCAGCTAGTGTTGCTTCCGTGGTGGCAGCGCGTGCGGGTGAGGTGGTCTATTTGCCCCAAGAAGAGACGGAGAGCCACAGCATTGCCCTCTCTAATCAAGATCATCTGTTAGAGACGGCGGCGAAGATGGATTTCGTTGTGATCGGTCCGGGAACATCGCTGCATGAGGAGACACAGACGTTACTGCGCGAGTTGGTGGCTGGGGTGGAAAAGCCATTGTTGATTGATGGGGATGGCATCACGGCTGTGAGCAAATCTCCGCATCTATTGCGCCAACGGCGCGCACCTACGGTGCTGACGCCGCATGTAGGCGAGTTTGGGCGGCTGACTGGGCTAGAGAGTGGAGCCATTCAACAGGATAGGGTGACGGTGTTGCGTCAAGCATGCGCTGACCTGAATGTGGTGATTGTGATGAAGGGGGCGCACTCCTTGATTGGCTATCCTGATGGTCGTGTGTATATCAATCTCAGTGGTAATTCAGGCATGGCGACTGCCGGTTCGGGAGATGTGTTGACGGGAACGATTGCCGCCATGGCGGGCTTGGGGCTGGAATTTGATGAGGCAGTTCGGATGGGCGTCTTTGTGCATGGTCTGGCGGGCGACTTGGCGGCTGTTGAAATCGGTGAGGATGGAATGACGGCACAGGATGTTCTGGAGTCGCTGCCCCATGCGCTGCGTCTTTGCAGAGCGGGCGATGTGGAGAAGTATTCACTGCAAGTTGTTGGGTAGGGGAGCAAAAGCACTTCCCGGAAGCCTAAAACTTTCGGGAAGTGCTTTCGTGTGGGACTTTAGCCGCGGCCTAAGTAGGCTTGCTGGGTTGGGAGGACAATGGCCTCTAGCACGTTCACATGCAGCGGTAATGCTGCCATTGTGATTGCGGTGAGCGCTAGCTCGTCCACGGTCATCATGGGTTCGGCATCTTGTGGTTTTGCACCGGCCGCGCGACGTTCAGTGAGAACATTGCCAGGGTGTAAGACGGAGCAAACTACATTGAAATCACGCCCTTCTAGCGCAATGGACTTTGTGAGACCAACGAGGCCATGCTTGGTTGTGTTGTAGGGCGAGGAATTGGGGCGGCACATTTGTGCGCTGATGGAGCCAATGTTGATAATGCGCCCACCACCCTGCGCCTTCATAATGGGCATGGCTTCACGTGCGCAAAGGAAAGGGCCTGTTAGGTTCACAGCTAAAATCTTTTGCCAAGTCTCCAGGGTCAGATCTTCCAGTGGCCCGCCATCAAAGGCTCCAGAGTTGTTGATTACAATATCTACGCGACCGAACTCTTGCATGGTGCGTTCGAAGAGTGCCTTGACCTGCGCTTCGTCGGTGACATCGGTTGGCACGACGAGCACTTTGACACCGCTAGAGGCGATCTCTTGGGCCGTTTCTTCTAGATTAGCTTGATTGCGCGATGCAAGCACTAGGGGTGCGCCTTCGCGGGCAAAGCCGCGGGCAATGCCCTTGCCAATGCCAGTGCCGGCCCCAGTTAAAATAGTGACTTTACCGTCTAATTGTCCCACGTGGTTTCTCCCTTTGCGATTAGCTGTTTTACGTCTTGAAGGATGCTTTCAAAATTAACTTGCGTGAAATCGGTTGTATCAACCACAAGTAGATGCGCGTCAATCTCTAGTGGCTTCCAGGCCTCGTCCTGCAATCGAAGCTGGTATGACTCTGCTCGTTCTTGGTCAAAGTGACTCGGATGGCGGCTCCCATCTTGCGCACGTTTGAGATATCGCTCAACGAGCGTTTCTGTGTCCGCTTCACAGTGAACCTCAATGTAGCTTACCTCGTAACTGGATTGCAGTTGCCGCAATGGTGGCGAGGCAAACTTGTTGTCGAAGTTGCTTTCGACGATTAAAGGCTGCATGACCTTTAGGTGTTGCTCAATCAAATAGTACAGTAATTCTGATGTCGATGCGCCTAATTTCTTTGATAAATTTGGCCCCTCATCCTGCATGGTATCGAACTGCAAGGCATCAAACATTGCCTCTTTCATCCCGTCTTTGCTAATCAACGGAATCTTGAGTGCTGGCGATAGTAGTCTGCTCAGGGTCGTTTTGCCCGTGCAAGGAGCACCTGAAATAAGGATTATCGGACAACTCAAGAGGCACCTCCGCTATGGTGACGCCAAGAATGAGGTTCAAACGACGATGTAATGACTGCTCTGTTTGTGCCAGAGAGGGTAGACATTCAGTCCACCACTCTCTAGTCGATTCTTTCCCTCAATTAAGCAATGGAATTTAGGTCGGCAACTTCGTCGTCGCTCAGTGGCACATCGAGTGCCGCCACGTTTTCTTTGGCATGGTCAACATCACTAGATTTTGGAATGGTGATGACTGCTGGCTGGCGCACAAGCCACTTGATGGCAACCTGGGCGGGGGTGACGTTGTGTGCTGTGGCAATGCGTTTCACGACAGGATTCGCCAAGACATCATTTTTCAGCGGTGAATAGGCTGTGAGAATAATTCCTTCTTCTTGGCAGAAGGCAAGTACGCCATTTTGCTCTGGGGCACGATGGAGCAGGTTATAGTGAACCTGGTTGGTGATGATTGGGCCATCGCACAACTGAATGGATTCTTGCATCTGCTCTACGCTAAAGTTGCTCAACCCAACGCGCTTCACGCGCCCATCGGCGAGCAGTTCATTGAGACCTTTGAAGGTGTCAGTGAGTGGGATGCTGGGATTAGGCCAATGGATGAGATAAAGATCGATTGCGTCCACATCCAGACGGCGCAGGCTGCCCTCGGCAGCGGTGATGACGTCCTTAGCATGCAGGTGTTCTGGCGCAACTTTGGTCGTGATGAAGATCTCGTTGCGGTCAAAGGCTTTGATGGCTTGTCCTACAATTTCTTCGCAATGGTTCTTGCCGTAGGACTCGGCAGTGTCAATATGGGTGTAGCCGAGGCCAATGATCTCGCGCATGGTGGCAATTTGTTCCGCATCCTGGCTGTAATCTGCGGTGGAACCACCTCCATAGCTATATGTACCCAGTCCAAGAACTGGAAGTGAGGTGCCGTCGAGTAGTGATACTTGCTGCATGATGATTCTCCTTTTTAAGTGCTGCCCCGTAAATGTCTTAGTTTCTCGTTTAATCTATCATGCCACTGAGGCATGATGTGTAGGCTACACCTAAAATTTGGGCTGGAGCACAACTTTTGCGGGGTCACTCCCTTGTAAGAAATCAAAATCTGCCCCTTGGGGAGCTTGGGTGACGTGGCGCAAATAGAGTTGTCCATAGCCACGCGTGTAGGCGGCTGCGGGGGGCTGCCATTGGGCGCGTCGTCGCGCAAGTTCTGCTTCTTCTACATGGAGATGGAGGCGGCGATTGGCAACATCTAGCTCGATCTCATCTCCATCTTGCACCAGGGCTAATGGCCCACCGACGGCACTTTCTGGAGCCACGTGCAAGACGATGGTGCCATAGGCTGTGCCACTCATGCGTGCATCGGAAATTCGCACCATATCGCGAATGCCTTGTTGCAAAAGCTTTTGGGGAATGGGCAGATTGCCGATTTCGGGCATTCCGGGCCCACCCAAAGGGCCACTATTTTGCAGTACGAGCACACTGTCGGCGGTGACAGGCAGTTCAGGGTCATGCACGCGTGCGCGCAAGTCGTCTACATCGCGAAAGACTACGGCTGTGCCGCGATGTTGGAGTAGGGCTGGGGTGGCGGCGCTGTGTTTGATGACCGCGCCATCGGGGGCCAAGTTGCCGCGCAAAATGGCTAGACCACCTTCGGCTTGTAAAGGATTATCTAGACCAAGAATTACATCGCTGTTTTGAATTTCGGCATCTTGCACATTCTCTGCCAGGGTGCGTCCGGTGACAGTGGGTGCATCGGCGTGGAGCAAGGGTAGCAGTTGGCGCAGAATGGCGGGAATGCCACCTGCATAGAAGAGATCCTCCATCTGATATTTGCCAGAAGGACGCATGTTGGCAATGACGGGCGTACGGCGGCTGATGGTATCAAAGAGGTCGAGGGGCAGGTCGATGCCGAGTCGTCCGGCAATGGCGGGGAGGTGGACTACGGCATTGGTGCTGCCCCCCAACGCACAGAGCAGGGTGATGGCATTCTCAAAAGCCTCGCGCGTGAGCAGGTCGGAAGGACGCAAGTTTCGCCGTACCACATCGACAATGGCGCGTCCAGTCTGTTCAGCAAGTCGTACACGCCGCGCATCAACCGCAGGGGTCGCACCTGTGCCAGGGAGGGCGATGCCCAAAGCCTCTAAAATGGAATTCATGGTGGAGGCAGTCCCCATGACCATGCAATGTCCCTTAGAGCGAAAGACATTATCTTCCGCCAGACGATAAGTCTCTTGGGTCAGCGTACCCGCTTGATACTCTGTGGTCATGCGCCGGCAGTCGGTACAGGCTCCCAACATTTCGCCGCGGAACCAGCCGTTGAGGGCAGGCCCACCGGAGAGAACAATGGTGGGGATGTCGGCGCTACAGGCTCCCATGAGTGCCGCGGGTGTTGTCTTGTCACAGTTGACCAGCAATACCACGCCATCCAGCGGCTGGGCGCGAATCATCTCTTCGGTATCAATAGCGGCAAGGTTGCGATGGAGCATGGAGGTTGGGGTGAGAAAGATTTCGCCTAACGAGATGGTGGGAAACTCGAGGGGGAAACCACCCGCCATCCAGATGCCGCGTTTGACGGCTTCGGCTAGCTCGCGCAAGTTGCTGTTGCAGTTGTTGAGTTCGCTATAGGTGTTGCAGATGCCTATTAGGGGGCGATCCATATCGGTTTCGTCAAAGCCCATCGATTTGGTGAAGGCGCGATGGGTAAATCCTGCTACACCCGGTTCATTGAAGAAACTTTCGCCACGCAAGCGATCATCGGGTGTGGGTTGCTCACTGCTCATAAATGTGTTGTCCAATCCAAAATCAAACCAAGTGCACTACGGTTCCAACTGCGAAGAATTTCATAGGCTGCCGGTGCATCTGTCCAGAGGAAGCGGTGGGTGATGTAGGGCTGAACGTCCAGCCGTTTGTGCGCCAGCAATGCGAGGGCGACGCGGCAGTCGTCTTGGTCACTCCAGAAGCCAGGGGATGATTCCTGTTTGGGGCGAATATTGTTATGCGCTCCAATCAGAGTTAACCCCTTTTTATGGACATCCCGATAAAAGTTTACGTGGTTGGTTTCGCCACGAGTGCTGCCCAAGAGAACGACCCTGCCCAATGGACGCGCACAGTCGAGTGCGGTGAGGATTGCGTCGGGATGTCCAGTTGCTTCAATCACAACTGCCGCACCTTCTCCATGATTTTGCTGATGGAGTTGGGCGAGTAGATCCTCGCCTGTAGTTAGGAGCAGATCGGCTCCACTGCGACGTGCATAGGCAAGCCGCTCGGTGTCCTGGTCAATGCTGATGGTGGGTAAGGCACCTTGCAGGCGCGAGAGTTGCAGCGCCAAGAGGCCGATCAAGCCAGCGCCCAGTACGGCGACTGATTCGCCCAATTCGATGCGCGCCTTACGTACACCTTGGAGCGCAATTGAGGCGAGATTGAAGAAGGTGGCTTCTTCATCGCCAAGTTCGTCTGGCACACGGTGACAGCGTGCTGCGTCTACAAGTATATAGGCGGCATGATGACCATTGGTTGCCACGCGATCCCCTGATTGCCAATTGGATACTTCGCTGCCACAGGTTACGACTTCACCAATGTTGCAATAGCCCGCAGGTTGTGGATAGTTGTCCGTGGTATTGGGCAGACCGAGAAAGAAAGCACGTTCGGTGCCAGGGCTGATCAGCGAAACGCGTGTGCGGATTAGTACCTCGCTAGGCCCAGGTGTGGGAATCGGGGCTGGCTCTAGTGCGGCTTGTCCCGCCTGCACAAAGAGCAGACGATGATTCAGCTTTGGCGTATCAGCCATCTGTGCGTCCCCTTTTAGATGCTACCCTCAAGTGCCGAGAAACTTTGCCAGTGGTTTAAGCCGAATGCAGGGATTTTTCAACCCCTTGCATTCGGGCGATTCACTTTTAATTTAGTAGGTGGAGATCAAATTGGCCTGGATGTAGTCGAAGTTGATGTCGACGCCGAGACCTGGATCTTGTGAGACGTGGACAAAGCCCTCGTCATCCATAGGATCGTTGATCTTGTTGAGCCAGGGTGCTGGCTTCTCGTAGTCAACGAATGGGTGGAGCAGACCGCGCTCGTAGAATTCACCAGGGAAGCCCATTGCACAGAGAACGTGCAAGTTGCCTGGACCGCCACCGTGGATTTCCATGCGCATGTTGAAGGATTCTGCCAAGTGGGCAACCTTGATAAGCGGGGTGATGCCGCCTAGGTCGCCAACGCCGCCGCGAACAATGTCACAGGCACCGGCTTTGATCCATTCAGCGCGCGTGTGCATCTTGCCTTCGGCGGTTTCTGGACCACAGATGGGAAGTCGTGTGTTTTCGCATAGCCAGACATAGGAGGACATGCTGTGCTCGTCCATTGGTTCTTCCATCCAGTAATATTCCAAATGCTCCAACTCTTTGGCTAAATAGAGCGCTTCTTCGCGACTATAAAAGTGAAAGGGGTCGAGCATGAGCGGGACATCGGGTCCAAGTGCTTCGCGCACGGCTGCACAAGCTTCAATATCGGCTTTGGCACTGGGCGCACCCGCGTAGGGGGGCTGCTTGGTGTGCAGCTTGAAGGCTGGATAGCCGCGCTCACGACTCCAGAGAGCGAATTTCGCGTAGTCCTCGGCTGTGTTTAGCCCATTCTCGAGGTCATCGCCACACATGGTGCTGGCATAGGCTGGTACTTTGTCGCGGGTTGCACCGATGAGCTTGTGAACGGGAAGGTTGGCAGCTTTGCCCGCAATGTCCCACAAAGCTAGATCGACCACAGTTAAGACTTTGTCGCTTAGGGTGGCGAGGTTTAGACGTTGGCGCTCTTTGAGTTGCTGCCAAAGGTGTTCTCGATAATGCGGGTCTGCACCGATGAGGAGGGGTTTGATCACCCCTTCTAGCGTGCCTTTGGTGATGTTTGCAAAGTGGTAGCCGTTGATTCCCTCATCGGTGATGATGGTGGTGAGGGATGCGGTGGCGTCATGTTCTGGGCCGGGATGACCGTGACCATCTGTGTCGCGCACTGTGCCAGAGCGATAGTGGAAGGTCTCGACTTTAACATCTACGATCTTCATGGAGCGTCCTCTCGTGGTTCCTGATATTGTCGTTCTTATGATTGTAGCTCTTGTTAAACAGTGAATCCGGGTAATGTGTGGCTTTTCTGCTATTCAATTGTATGAAGCGTATCTATGAAGCGTAACAAGGAGGTTATGCCTCCGGGTGATGTTCTGTTTGGGTCCAACCATAGCGTGGCTGATAGCCAAAGGCTTGTTGCGCACGGCTGCAATCTAGGGGCGAGGTGTAGCCATCTAAGCCACGGATTTCGAGATCCGCGCTAAAATGGGTGGCGACTAACTCTGCCGCAGGTTGGTCAAGGACGACGCGTGCACCTGTAATGTTATAGGGTCCAGAGGGCACATTGGTCGCTTCAACAGCCAGGCGACAAGCTTGTGCTGCGTCGCGGGCGTCGGTGCGTGTCCAAAGCAACCACGATCCCGAAGCGGGGTCAGCCGCCATTGCCTCAATTTCGTCAGCAATCTCGCTGGGCATGCGCACACCCATAAAGCGAAAGGAGAGAATGTTTAGCCCAAATTGCTGGATGAAATAGTCTGCGGCATGTTCGGCAGCAACCTTGGCGGCAGCATAACTGTTGCAAGGGCGGAGCGGGTGGTTTTCGTCAACGGGTACATAGTTGGGAGCAGCCTGGGCAAAGCCGTAGACCTGGACGCTGGAGGCATTGACAATGCGTTCAATGTTGAGATCGGCACAGGCTTGAAATAGATTAAAGGCTCCACGCACATTGTCGCCATAGGTGCGGGTGTCGGGTACGACACCCGCATTTGCCCATGCGCCCAAATGGACGACAGCCTGACTCTTTGTATAGGCAAGTGCTTGATAGACGTCACCCGCGTCGGTGAGATCGACGCGCAAAAATCCACCGGGAAGACCAGGGGAGGGGGCAAGATCGGCATTTGTGACCGTGTGACCTGCTGCCACGAGATCACGGACTACATATCGACCGATGCGCCCGCTGCCGCCTGTGACCAGGATATTCATGGCTGCGGTTCGCTTTCTAGGTGAGCTAGAACCCGCATCACCCTACGCTTTGATTTTGCTATGGGTTGCGCTGGGGTAGCGGGACATGTTTTTGTTAGATAGTGGTCGCTGCTGGCTTTATTATTGCCGGGAGCGGCAGCGATGTCAATTCAAGCGAGCTATTCGGTCACGCCTACACTTCAGCCACACTTTATCCCCACTTCACAGCGTGTAGGTGAGGTGTAGGCGTGACGTGGGCAAACAGAGATACATTGAACAAATTCTTGCAGATTATTGTTGCTGTTGTTCTTGCTGATCCTTTAATTCATTCACGGGTTCGGGTGGTGGGGCTTCGTAGCGCCAGCGTGGCGCAGGGTCGGCGGATGCGACCGGCAGCGGTGTGGTGGATTTTTTTACTTGGACACTAACCCCCAGTTCGCTTTCAGATGCTCCATGGAAGATGCCCAATGTAGGAGGAACATCGTCATAATCGCGGCCCAATGCCACACGGATATGGCGCTCACCAGCAATCAGATTGTTGGTGGGGTCAAAGCCCACCCAGCCAAGACCTGGCAACAGGACTTCAGCCCAGGCATGTGTCGCGTCGTCGGCGTTACGGTCATCTTCGCGGTGGAACATATAGCCAGAGATGTAGCGGCATGGAATTTTGAGTACATGGCGCGTGAGTGCCAGCAGAATATGAGTGAAGTCTTGGCATACACCGCTGCGGCTTGCCAATGCTTCATCGATGGGCGAATCGACGCGCGTGCTGCCGGTGACATAGCTAAAATTGTTGTGGAGTTGGGCAGTGATATGACGCAACGTGGTCAATGGGTCAACGCTGCGGTCAATGCCAAACTGTGCAACTAATTCATGAAGCGCAGGCGGCGCAGGTGTGAAGAGGCTGGGCTGTAACCAATCCCAATGCGCGCTGGCGCTGGCTAGCTGATCCACCGCCTCCCAAGATTCAATGGGGAGCGCGTCGGGCAGTTCGGGTTGGGGCAAGACGTTGACCACAGAATTGGCGATGATGGTCAGTTCTTTATGGGCGGCGGCAATGTCATAGAAATGTACCCAGTTGTCCAGATGATCGCGAAAGGGATGTACGCGTGCTGCTGGGCGTAGGTATAGATGAAAGCTCATGCATTGTTGCAACTCGTCACTGCGGGGTTGCAAGCGTATTTCCATCACGTTTTCGACAATGGGCGCGCCATAGCGATAGTGGGTCGTATGTTGAACAGCATAGTGCATGGCAATTAACCTGGCGGGTTAGGCCGCGAGTTTTTCTTCAATGGGGTATGAGATAAACATTTGAAAGAATGCGTCTTGAATCTGCTGGCATTGGCTGCCGATTTCATTCAGATAGACGGTTAAGTCATTCTCGACAATTTCGTCAATTTGACCATAGTCGAGGTGGGCGCGCAGCCTACCTGCCAACCGATAGACGCGCGCTCCGCGATGGGTGTCTGTGGAAGCGGCAATGGCATCAAGCGCAGCTTCGATGCTCCGTACTGCAAAGCAGATGGAATGTGGAAATTCCGAATCGAGCATGAGATAGCCAATCACCTTGCGTGGTTCGAGGTGGGCGGTATGCACTTTGCAATAGGCTTCAAATGCAGTGCAGCACTTGAGCAACCCCAACCAACTTGTGTATTGATCGCTGACGCCAGAGGCGTCACTATTCAGGTTAAGCATGCGCGCTTCTACTTTAAGCAGGTTAACAACCCCAATGACGCGCTCAATATAACGTCCTATCTGGATAAATTGCCAGCCTTGTCCATGACTCAAGGTGGAATCTGTAATGCCTTCAAAGAGATGCGTCCCCTGTTTGACGGCATGGAAAAAGGCTCCAGGCTGATCTTGCCAGATCTCTTCGAGGCTGCTGTTGCGCACGAACAAATAGAGTTCGTTGATCTGCTGCCACATCTCGGTGCTCACCTGTTCACGTACCTGGCGTGCGTTTTCGCGCGCCGCGGAAATACAGGCGACAAGGGAGTTGTGGTTGGTTTGATTGAAGGCAATTAGATCAAGCAGTTCGTAATCACTCTGCACGCCTCCTTCGGGTTCTGGCACCCAAAGGCTTGCTAATAGGTTGGCGCGGCGTTCTGCCGACATCGATGATGATTGATCGGGGACTAGATGGAGATGAACATGCAGCAGACGTGCTGTGTGTTCGGCGCGCTCTAAATAGCGGCTCATCCAATAGAGACTGTCGGCAACACGGGCTAACATGGTGCGGGTTCCTTATGAACTGGGCAGCATTCGTGAACGAGAAGTCGTGGCACGAAATGCT
>JBBQIG010000071.1:0-12814 GCA_038324715.1 Anaerolineae bacterium
CCGTGACCAAAGAGGGCATGGGTGACGGTCTCTTTAATAGTTGGCGCTATAATCCAGATGGCACACCCAAGCCTGATTTTGTCTTGAATCAGCCAGAATATAAGGGTGGAGAAGTGTTGATCGCCGGGCGTAATTTTGGCAGTGGTTCCAGCCGCGAACATGCGGTTTGGGCGCTGACGGATTATGGCTTTCGTGCGGTGATTACACCGGGCTTTGCCGATATCTTCTTTAACAATAGTTTGAAGAGCGGACTGTTGCCTGTGACCTTGCCCGAAGAGACGGTCAACATGCTGTTGGACCTGGTGGAAGAAGAGCCAGAAACGCGCATCATTATCAACTTGGAAGCGCAGAAGGTCGTGTTGCCCGATGGTCAAGAGTTGGGTTTTGACATTGATCCTTTCCGCAAGATGTGTCTGTTGCAAGGGGTTGATGATTTGGGCTATATCCTCTTGAATGAAGAGGCAATTGCCGCACACGAAGCGCAATCGCCCTATTAATTTCGGGCAGTTGCGCCTTCCGTTTTGACCTAAAGACTGTGTACATACGGGCGCAGACTCCTGCGCCCGTATGTTACAATATCCTACTATGCGTATCACTGAGTCAGCGGCGTTGCCGCACTCTGATCCTATTCTCATTGAAGTTGCCCAATTGCAAGATATTCCTGCCTTGCAAGCCACCGCTGTTGCTAGTTGGTGGGCTACCTATGGGGAGTTGCTGTCTGCCTCTTTTATCGAAAAGTTTCTGGCACGTGCCTATCGAACAGATACGCTGACTCTGCAACTGACCGATAGCAGAAGTTACTTTCTTGTGGTCAAGGCAGAAAGTGCTGTAGTTGGCTTTGGACAGGTCGGCCCCACATTGCAACGCCGCGAGAGTGCGCCTGTGGCTCCGGCTGATCTCTACAGGCTTTATCTACTGCCTGAATGGCAACGGCGTGGCATTGGCACGATGTTGTTAACGAAGTTGGAAGGTTGGCTGCGTGACCAGAAGTACCCCTACTATGGCGCGTATGTGCATGAGCGCAACGAACCTGCCAAGGAGTTTTACAAGCGTCATTCCTTTGTCCGTCTGCCAGAATGTGATGTGACGGATGAGTGGTATTTGGTGAAGACGCTTGATGGTGAGAGTCGAAGGGAGGAATCTGATGATCGAAATCGTAGCTGACCCTGTGCCGCTAACTGCTGATCAGAATGGCATACTCCGAATTGCTGGCACGCGCGTGACCCTAAATACCATCGTGGCTTGTTATCAACAGGGAGACAGTCCTGCGGATATTGTGGAAGGATTTCCTTCTCTAAGTTTGGCTGATGTATATGCAGTTATCACTTACTATCTGCGTCACCAAGTTGAAGTCGACCGCTATATTGCCCAAAATGAACATTTGGCCGAAGAAGTACGACGTGAACTTGAGGCGCAATTTGGAAAACAGCCCACGCAGGCCGAACTTAAAGCCCGCAGCAACAGACCAAATTTCATCCCGTTCCCAAATTAGGAGCGTGAGCGCATTTATCTGCCCGCCTTACCCACTCCATATGCCGAAGCTTTACACGAGGCGGTAACGTTCATCTTGGAACGCTATGCTGTCTTGGGTGTGGTGGCGAGTGGCACCATTGTGGCAGGGACGCCGGACCTCAATAGCGACCTGGACATCTTTGTGATTCACGGCGAGCCACAGCGGCAGCGGGTGCAGAAGCGTTTTTGTGGAGTGGCAACAGAAATTTTCGTCAACCCACCGGCGAGCATCCGACGCTACTTTGCGGAAGAGTTGATCCGGCCTAGCACGGCACACATGTTGGCACATGGCGCGGTAGTGATTGACCGCCACCCGTTGACCGAGGAGTTGATTGCTGAAGCACATGGCTGGTTGGCGACAGCGCCCAATTTGAGCGCCACCCAGTTGACCATGCGGCGCTATATGGCGGCAGATGCCTTTGAGAATGCTCAAGATATTGCCGAACGTGACCCGGCAAATGCTAGCCTGATTTTGCACCAGGCAGTGCTGGCAATGCTTGAATATGGCTTTCTTGCTGCCAATCGCCATTTGCCACGCGCCAAGCGGATGCTGGCAGCCGTGGGTGAACTTGACCCCACATTGGGCGACTTGGCTCGGTACTTTTATAACGCACCCGACCATCACGCACGCATGGCGCTGGCTCACCAGATTGCTCTGCATACCATCCAGGCCACAGGCTTTTTTGAGTGGGAGTCACCTTTAGAGGAGGTTTCAAAATGATTGACCAGGCATTTGTTGAGCAGTTTGAACAGAATGGTTATACATTGGCACGCGGCCTCTTTTTACCAGAAGAGGTGGCTCACTATCGAGAGCACTATATGACATTGCGTGCAGCAGGAAGTTATCCAGGTGACACCGCCGGTGTTGATGGAACGAGCAGCGACCCCCTCAAGCGTTACCCACGCATGATCCACATGCACCGCTGGGACGAGGTGAGCTTGCAATGGATGCTGGATGCGCGCATCAATCGTTGGTTGACAGGGATATCGGGCATTGAACCCTATGCCGTGCAGACCATGCTCTATTTCAAGCCTGCGGGAGCGCGTGGTCAAGCCTTACACCAGGATCAATATTATCTGAGCGTGCAGCCGGGGACTTGTATGGCTGCTTGGTTGGCGCTAGATGATTGTGATGAAGAGAATGGCTGTCTACAGGTAGTGCCAGGCACGCAGAACTTGCCCCTGCTTTGTACCGTGAAGGCAGACACAACGCAGAGCTTTACTGATGTCACGGTGCCGCTGGGAGAAGGAATGCACTCCGTGCCTGTGGTGATGAAGGCGGGCGATGTGCTCTTCTTTAACGGTCAACTGGTGCATGGCAGCTTGCCCAACAGCAGCCAAGATCGCTTCCGTCGCTCCTTGGTTGGTCATTACATTGTGGGCGATGCCCAAAAGGTATCAGAGTTTTATCATCCTGCACTACGTATGGATGGCACTCCCGTGGAACTGGATTCTAGCGAACGTGGGGGAGCTTGTGGTACATGGGTGACACAGGATGGTAAACCTATGGTAGAGATGGTCGCAGAAGCGAATAAGCAGACTGTGCTACACGAGTAGATTGTAAATTTGGAGTAAGTTCTTCCTGAAGACGTAAGGCTTCAAGAAGCCATCTCAAAGATGTCATTCCGAGCAGAGCGAGGAATCTCTCTGCCTGTCTCTACAAACTGCAGCGGAGGGACCCTTCGCTCTGCTCAGGGTGACAGAACTGTGTTTTGAGATAGTTGCAGGAAGAACTTGAAGGTCATAAAAATCAAAACTCAAACGGAAAGAAATGCGGGATGGACGCCAAAATTGTACTCCTGGCTGGTGATGGCATTGGCCCGGAAGTGACCACCGAAGCACGTAAGGTGTTGGACGCAGTGGGCAAAAAGTTTTCCCATAGCTTTCACTTTGATGAGCAACTCATGGGTGGCATTGCCATCGATACGGTAGGTAATAGCTTGCCTGAGGCAACCGTGGAAGCCTGTCAAACCGCCGACGCAATTTTGTTGGGCGCAGTAGGGGGGCCTAAATGGGACAATCCCAACGCAACAGATCGCCCAGAGCGGGGGCTATTGGGCATACGCAAGGCGTTAAATCTCTTTGCCAATGTGCGTCCTGTGAAGATTCATCCCGAATTGATCAGCGCCAGCACGCTTAAAGAAGAGGTGTTGCAGGGCGTTGACATGGTTGTGATTCGCGAACTGACAGGTGGGGCCTATTTTGGGCCGCGCCAAGAGGCGGGCGAGGCGGGCTTTGAAGCCTATGACACCATGCTCTACACGCGCCCAGAGATTGAGCGCGTGGTGCGTTTGGCGGCAGAGATGGCAATGGGGCGCAGCAAGAAATTGGCGAGTGTGGACAAGGCCAATGTGTTGGCGTCTAGTCGTCTATGGCGACGGGTGGCAACGCAAGTGTTGGCGGATTATCCTGAGTTGCAGGTAGAGCATGTTTTGGTGGACTCGATGGCGATGCACTTGATTCGCCGTCCCGCTGCCTATGATGTAATTGTGACCGAGAATCTCTTTGGCGATATTCTCACCGACGAAGCCTCGATGCTGGCTGGTTCAATGGGGATGCTGCCTTCTGCCAGTTTGGGTGATAAGATGAATAGTCGCCAACTGCCGATGGGGTTGTATGAGCCAATTCATGGCAGCGCACCCGACATTGCGGGTCAGGGCATTTCCAATCCATTGGCAACCATTCTCAGCACTGCTCTGCTATTGCGTCACAGTTTGGGACTTGACACAGAAGCCGAGGCGATTGAGAAAGCTGTAGACGCCGTGTTGAACGAAGGCGTCCGCACACCCGATGTCTCCTACACGGGCAGCGAGGTGGTAGGAACCCAGGTTATGGGCGATCTCGTCGTGGCGAAATTGTTGCAATAGAACATTGATTTTGATTTGGGGTAGGATAGTCATGGGACTATCCCGCCCTTATATCTAATAAGTAAATCTAATGAGTAAGTAGTACCTAATGATTGGCAGGCTATGGCAACCGACTCACAAGACCGATTGCGTTACTGGATTCGTACCCTGGGCAACCTGCTGGGTGAGACCATCATTGAGCAGGAAGGCAAAGAGCTTTTCGACCAAGAGGAAGAGATCCGCGCCCTAGCAAAGGCATGGCGTGGGGGTGAAGGGTCGGCACAAAGCCAGATCACACACCTTGTCTCACACCTGGTCGAAGATCCGCCGCGTGCGCTGGCTGTGCTCAAGGCCTTTAGTACCTATTTTCAGTTGGTGAATTTGGCCGAAGAGAACCAGCGGGTTCATATCTTGCGCCAAAGGGCTGCTGTGGCGGATGAGCGCGGCATTGCCGTGGCAGAGACAATCGCCCACGCTGTGCGCCGCTTACAGGCTGAGGGAGTGCAAGCCGATGAGATGCGTGAGTTATTGCATGAGTTGTTGATCATGCCCGTCTTCACTGCGCACCCCACCGAATCCAAACGGCGTAGCGTGCTCTTTAAGCTCAAGACCATGGCGAATATCCTGCATGAGATGGATTCAGTCAAGCTCTTGCCGGACGAGCGCGCAGAGAAGGAAGATCAACTGCGCGAAAACATTGTGCTGCTTTGGCAGAGTGATGAGATGCGCGACCGTCCACCTACGGTAATGGATGAAGTGCGTAACGGTCTTTATTTCTTTGAGACTACCCTTTTTGACCTGCTTCCTCAGATCTATCGGGAGATGGAAAAGGCTCTGGCGGAATGTTACCCGGATGAAACGTTCGATGTTCCTGTCTTTTTGCGCTATGGCTCCTGGGTGGGTGGCGACCGCGATGGCAATCCATTTGTTGATCTAGCCACCACGGAAGAGGCCTTACGCGCCCATAAAGAGGTGGTGTTGGAACTCTATGAGCGCAAGGTGGAAGAACTTTACAACCACTTGACAACAGGACTTAACCGCGGTGGCTTTAGCTCTGAATTTATGGAGAGCTTGCAGCGCGATTTGATGATGATTCCTAATTCTGAGCGTGAGGTGCTAGATCGTTTTGAACAGGAACCTTATCGCCAGAAGTTGATTATGATGTTCCGGCGCATTGAGGCTGCCCGCGCTGAAAATCGCATGGCTTGGCAGGATCGCAAACCCGATGCCCGTGCCTATCATGATGTCAGCGAGTTCTTGACTGATCTGCGTTTAATTCGCGACAGTCTGGCGCAAAACAAAGGCGAGCGTATGGCAAAGGGGCAGTTGTCCACGCTCATCCGCCAAGCCCAAGTCTTTGGCTTCCATTTAGCAACGCTGGATGTGCGGCAACATTCAGCTCGGCACCGCAGTGCAATGGCTGAAGTTCTGGCACGCTATGGCTTGGTAAATGACTATGAGGCGATGCCCGAAGCCGACCGCATTGCTATTTTGAGCCGAGAGATTGTGAATCCCCGTCCACTTACGGCGCGCTTGGACTTTAGCGAAGAGACCAACGAAACCATTGGGCTTTTCCGCTTAATCAAACAAGCACGTGAAGTCATAGGCCCGGATAGCATCCAGACCTATATCATCAGCATGACTACGCAAGTCAGTCACATGCTTGAGGTCTTGCTCTTTGTGCGTGACGCAGGTCTGTTGGGGCAGATTGAGGTGGTGCCTCTCTTTGAGACCATCGAAGACTTGAGCGCAGCGCCGAAGATCATGACCAAGATGTTTCAAAATGCAGCCTATCTTCAGCATCTTGCCAAGTTGGGCAATCGCCAGCAGATTATGATCGGCTATAGCGATTCCAACAAGGATGGCGGATATCTGATTGCCAACTGGATGCTCTTTCGCGCACAGCGGGGCTTGGCGAAGGTCTTTGACCAGCATCATGTGAAACTGCTGCTCTTTCATGGGCGCGGCGGCACAGTCGGGCGTGGCGGTGGGCCTGCGAATCGAGCGATTTTGGCACAGCCGCCAGAGTCGGTGCGCGGACGCATCAAGCTCACCGAGCAAGGTGAAGTGATCAGCGGGCGCTATTCCAACTCGGATATTGCCCATCGCCATTTGGAGCAGTTGATCAGCGCTGTGATCCTGACCAGTGGACGACGTCCCCAGTATGAACAAGAGAGTGGCTGGGGCGAGGTGATGGATATTTTGAGCGAGCGCGCATTCAAGAAGTATCGCCAGTTGGTGGAGAGTGATGCCTTCTTGCAATACTTCCATGATACGACACCGCTGGCGCATATTTCACTGCTCAACATTGGCTCACGTCCTGCACGTCGTAAGTCATCGCGCGATATCTCGGATCTGCGGGCGATTCCCTGGGTCTTTGCCTGGACACAATCACGCGTGAACCGGCCCAGTTGGTATGGGGTGGGGGCTGCGCTGGCAAGCTGGGTGGAGGGGGATGGCACAGAAAGTAATGGCACAGAAAACAGTGTCACAGAAGAGAGTGCCAAGCGTTTGACACAGTTGAGCGAAATGTATCAAAATTGGCCCTTTTTCCATACTGTGTTGGACAATGTTCAGATGGGTTTGTGCAAGGGCGATATGCCCATTGCCTCACTCTATGCTGAGTTGACCGATCCCGCCACGCGTGAAGAGGTCTTTACTGATCTCCAAGCGGAATATGAGCGCACTAAGAAAATGGTGCTGGCGATCACGGGCTATACGGAACTGTTGGAGAATGAATCATGGCTCCAACGCAGTATCAAACTGCGCAACCCGTATGTAGACCCGATGAACTATATCCAAGTGGCGGTGCTGGAAAAGCTGCGCGATCAGCCAGAAGCACCCGATGCCAGTGAATTGCAAGCGGCGGTGTTGCTGTCGGTGAATGGCGTTGCCGCAGGTTTGCAGAACACTGGATAATTTGGGAGTGACCGGTACACTGGTTTCAGGATGAGGTCCTTCTCTTTCATGAATCCAGTTGCTCCGGATTTAAGATAACTGGACTTGCCGGATAGAGGGCCACGCGATGAGCGATTTGCTGGCAACAATTGACGGTCTTTTGATTGACATAGATGGCGTACTTGTACGCGGTAGCGAGGTGATCCCGGGCGCAGCAGAGGCGATTGAGTCTTTGCGCGCCCGGAAGATTCCGCTGCGCTTTGTGACCAATACCACCATCTATTGCCGTTATAGCTTGGTAGAACGCATGGTGGCGCTCGGCTTCTCGATGGAGGTGCATGAGCTTTTTACCGCCACCTATGCGGCAGCACGCTATCTGCACAATCAGAATGCCCGTAGTTATTATCCGCTGCTGATGCCCGATGCCCAATTGGAATTTGATGGGCTGGAAGTGGATGAGGAAAACCCAGAGTTTGTCGTGATTGGCGACATGGGCCCAAGCTTTACCTTTCCTCGGTTGAATAAGGCATTTCGTGCCGTGTTAAATGGCGCACAACTGGTGGCGCTTCACAAGAAGCGAACCTGGCGCTCTGGGGATGGCATGTTCCTGGACGCAGGACCATTTGTTGTGGCGCTGGAGTATGCGACGGAAGCAAGTGCGGTGGTGATTGGCAAACCAAGCCAAACCTATTTCCAGTTGGTGTTAGATGACCTGGGGCTGCCCGCTTCACGCGTGGCAGTGATTGGGGATGACATCGAAATTGATGTGCGCGGTGCACAACTTATGGGAATGAAGGGCTGGCTGGTTAAGTCGGGACGCTTTCGCAAGGAGGATTTGGGCCGAGGGATTTGGCCTGATCGCCTGTTGGATAATATTGCGGAGATTGTGAGACAAACGCCATGACACCTAGGTTGAGTAGTAATACGGACAGAAGTGATATGAATAGCAGTAACATGGATAAACAAAACACAAATGAGCAGACTGGAAATGCATCCCAGAAACAGTCAAAGCAGCAAGTGGGTGTGCACAAGGTTTCGCTTTATGATACAACGCTGCGCGATGGCACTCAAGGAGAGGGCGTATCGCTGAGTTGTGATGATAAGTTACGCATTGCGCGCCGCTTAGATGAGTTTGGTATGGACTACATTGAAGGGGGTTGGCCTGGTTCTAACCCTAAAGATATGGAGTTCTTTGAGCGCGCGCAGAGTGAACTGAGCTTGAAGCACGCACGCATTGCCGCTTTTGGTTCGACCTGTAAGGCAGGCGTTGCGCCGGCAGATGATCCGCAGGTGCAATTGCTGATCCAGGCCAATACGCCTGTGGTGACGATCTTTGGCAAGACGTGGGAATTGCATGTGACGGAAGTGTTGCGCACGACGATGGAAGAAAACCTGCGCATGATCCGCGCCACAGTGCAATATCTCAAAGAACATGGCAAAGAGGTGATCTACGACGCCGAACATTTCTTTGATGGCTATAAGGACAATCCAGAGTATGCACTTTCGACGCTGCAAGCCGCCATTCTAGGCGGAGCTGATAGCGTGGTGTTGTGTGACACCAACGGCGGCTGTTTGCCGTGGGAAATTGAAGAAGCTGTCGCGGCTGTGCGCCAAGAGGTGTTGGGGTTGGAGGATGGCACGCCTCATGGAATAGTGCCACCTGCCGCCCAGGTGACACTGGGGATCCATGCCCACAATGATTCGGAAACGGGTGTGGCAAACACTTTGGCAGCAGTGCGCCGGGGCTGTAACCAGATCCAGGCGACAGTGAATGGCTATGGTGAACGCTGTGGCAATGCCAACATGGTCAGCATCATTCCTAGCTTACAGCTGAAAATGGGCTATGAGCTTGTCTCAGACGAGAAACTGAGCCAGTTGACTGAGATCAGTCGCTATGTCAGTGAGTTGGCTAATCTCAGCCCCGATTCACACCAGCCCTTTGTGGGGAGCAGCGCCTTTGCCCACAAGGGGGGGACGCATGTCAACGCCGTGGTGAAGCAGACCATGAGCTATCAGCACATTGACCCCACGTTGGTGGGCAATGAGACACGCGTCTTGGTCAGCGAACTGAGCGGCAAGGATAACATTGCAGTGAAGCGCAAGGAGTTTGGGCTCATCGAGATGAGCCGCGAGGAGGAGCGCCAGGTCTTGCAGCAGATTAAAGAGCTGGAAAATGCGGGCTTTGCCTTTGAGAGCGCCGAAGCCAGCGTGGAGTTGTTGCTGCGCCGGATGCGTAAGGGCTATGAGCCTCCCTTTGCCTTAATCGATTTCACTGCCAATGTGGAGCATCGTTCTGGTCGCGGCATGTTCTCTGAAGCCACCGTGAAGGTGCAGGTGGGAGATGAGATTTTCCACGAAGTGGCGGAAGGCAATGGGCCAGTGAATGCGATGAATTTGGCGCTACGCAAAGCCATTCAGCAGTTTTATCCGCGGTTGAGCCGCGTGCACCTCACGGACTACAAGGTGCGTATCTTGGACAGCAAAAGCGGTACAGGTGCGATGGTGCGCGTCTTGATTGATAGCGCCGACGGCGAGCGGTCGTGGACGACGGTGGGCGCAAGTACCAACATCATTGAGGCCAGTTGGATTGCGCTGGCTGCAGCGGTGGAATACTTTATCCTGACTGACGGTGAACGCCAGCAAGCCCAACCAGCGAAAGAAGTTGCCTCTGCGATAGTATGACCTAAATCCCGCCGCTAGGGCACGTGCGCCACCCATCTTTTCCCCACGTCTCCTAGCGGTCTTTACCCCATACAACCCAATGAATACAACCAATGACAGCAATTGCTGTCAACCCATCATGCTTTCAATTGCATAAAATAGGAAGAAGGAGAACCCTGGCAATGACGGTGACAACCGTGAACGGCTTGAATAAATTTAGCCGGGTCTTGACAGAGACACGTTCGCAGGTCGGCTCTCAAGCCATGCTCTATGGCATTGGCATGACCGACGAGGATATGAAGAAACCTCAGGTAGGCATCGCCAGCATGGGCTGGGAAGGCAATACCTGTAACATGCACCTCAATGGTCTGGCGAAAGAGATCAAAGAGGGTATACAGGCGGCGGGATTGATGGGACTAATCTTCCATACAATCGGCGTAAGCGATGGCATCTCAATGGGAACCGAGGGTATGAAGTATTCGCTGGTCTCGCGCGATATCATTGCCGATTCCATCGAGACGGTGATGCACGCACAGTGGTATGATGCCAACGTCTCCATCCCTGGCTGTGATAAGAACATGCCTGGCGTGGTGATGGCAATTGCGCGTGTCAACCGGCCCAGCATTGTGGTCTATGGCGGCACCATTCGCCCAGGCCATTTGAACGGTAAGCCTTTGGATATTGTCTCGGCCTTTGAGGCCTATGGACAATGGCTGGCAAAGGATATTACCGAGGAAGAACTGAAGGAAGTGTTAAAGCATGCTTGCCCAGGCGCTGGGGCCTGTGGTGGCATGTATACCGCCAACACCATGTCGTCGGCGATTGAGTCGATGGGAATGAGCTTGCCTTACAGCGCCTCCATCCCGGCGACAAGCCCGGAAAAGATTGAGGAATGTCATCGAGTGGGTGCGGCGCTGGTTCATCTGTTGGAGAGGGACATTAAGCCCAGCCAGATTATGACGCGTGCGGCGATTGAAAATGCCGTGACCGTCGCTGTGGCATTGGGTGGCTCCACCAATATTGTGTTGCACATGCTTGCCATGGCACACGCAGCCGATGTGCCTTTGACGATTGATGAGTTCCAACTCATTTCTGACCGCACGCCCCTGCTGGCAGACCTGCGACCGTCAGGTGCCTATGTGATGGAAGACTTGCACGCCGTGGGTGGTGTGCCTGCCGTGCAAAAGCTCTTGCTCAAGGAAGGGTTGCTGGATGGCAGTTGTCTGACCGTGACCGGCAAGACATTGGCTGAAAACCTGGAAGATCTGCCTGGTCTCAAGGAAGGCCAAAAGATTATCCATGCCGTTAGCGAGCCAATCAAGGCAACGGGGCATCTGCAAATTCTCTATGGCAACTTGGCAACAGAAGGCGCAGTGGCAAAGATCACCGGCAAGGAAGGGGTGCGCTTTAGCGGCCCTGCAAAAGTCTATGATTCTGAAGACCTGACGTTAGAAGCCATCAAGCAAGGTGAAGTGACACATGGCGATGTGGTTGTGATTCGCTATGAAGGGCCAAAGGGTGGGCCTGGTATGCGCGAAATGCTCTCCATTACAGGTTTGCTAATGGGAGCCGGGTTGGGTAAGACCGTTGCGCTGATTACCGATGGTCGCTTCTCTGGTGGCACGCATGGCTTTGTGGTGGGGCATATTACCCCTGAAGCCTATGTGGGTGGTGGCATTGCCGTGGTGCAAGATGGGGATATTATCACCATTGATGCAGAGAAGAACACGATTGAAGTGGATGTGAGCGAGGAAGAGTTGGATCGACGGCGTGGTGCATGGCAAGCCCCTGCACCCAGGGTTACAAAGGGTGTGCTTTACAAGTACCTAAAGAGCGTGTCGTCAGCCTCCAATGGCTGTGTGACCGACGCCTAGAGGTTGAGAGAAACCATCTCGAAGATGTCATTCAGAGCAGAGAGATTCCTCTCTCTACTCTGGATAGCACTCGCAGCGTGACAGAAGTAAATTTGTATTTGTCGTGCAACTACCGTGAGGTCCACTTTTGTTATGTGGGCTTCACGGTAGTTTTTATAGGGACAATTCTTATCGGGACAGTACCTGTTCACTGGTTAGCGCGTGAAGAATGACTTCTGCAGAAATTGCATGCCAGCCAATATCTGATTTACCCGCTGCTCGGTTAGTGATCCGATATACTCGCCCAACGCTACTTTATCTACTGTAGATACTTTCGAAACTTCCACGACACTTTGTCTGGGTAGATTTGCTTCACCTACGTCAAGCAAGATATTGCCAGGTGTGTTGCTTATTCGTTTTATATTTGATGTCAATGCACAAGCAACCACTGTATTGATACGGCTGTGGTTAAAGAGATTCTCCTGAATGACTACATAGGGATGGGGAGTGCCCGGTTTCATCTCATTCGGATTTTCTAACTGCACCCAGTAAATATCACCTTGATTGATGACCCTTCTCCCTACACCACTTTGCTTTGCACTTTTCTCATCCTGGTAAGGTGATTCAGATTGCTCATTCGGAGCGGTCTGGTCTTGATGGACTTTGCTGATTCCACCATTTAGTTCATCATTGCTTTCATCAAGTGGTGTTTGGCTTTGGTAATTCTTGATGAAATTCTCAATGGCAGTCTCGAATAAATCACTTGGAGAGATATGAAGCTGTTGTGCCAGGATTTCAGCTTGATCGAAAAGTGTCTTCGGAATAGAGATAGACGCTTTTGCGGTTGTATCCATGTGGTTATTCCTTTCTGAATTTTTTCAAAAGGTAGGGCTCGAAGGTGGTTAGATAGTCGGTGATGCAACCTATTGATTGTCAGCCATGATAAACCACAGGGGCACCAGGGAACGTATCTGAGCAGACTTCTCACAAATTTTTGCAGATGCTGAAGTTTGGAAACCTCTTGCTCCCTTTGGAAAATCCATC